>CAZTUO010000172.1:0-7119 GCA_964616355.1 uncultured Nitrospira sp. | reverse complement strand
TCCTGGTATTTCCCGGCCCGCAACACTTCATGCTCGCTCTCTGGGACAACCGGCCGGACTCGCCCACGTACCGGCACACGTTGAAGCGGCTGGTCGGAGGTGAGCAGCCTGTCGCGGTGCTTGTTCCTGCCGGCGTGGTGCATGCCTACCGGAATCACGGACCGGGGCAGGCTCTTTCATTAAACTTTCCGAACCGGCTCTTTCGCGGCGAACGGCGGCAGCAGGTTGACGAGGCGATTCGCCACGAAGAGGACAAGGCGAGCCCGTTTAGGATGTAAGTTTTAGGGCGTATGCCGACGGTCAGCGTCGTCATTCTGGTCTACAACGGGGAGCAGTACCTGCGCTCGGCGCTCGACAGCGTGTTCGCGCAGACTTTCCAGGACTTCGAGATCGTCTGCGTGGATGACGGTTCCACGGACCGCTCGTTGGCTGTGATCTCGGAGTTCGGAAAACGCGTCATGGTTGTGCAACAACGAAATGCCGGGCAGGGTGCGGCCCGGAATGCTGGCGTCCGACATGCCAGCGGCCGGTACGTGGCCTTTCTGGACCAAGATGATCGCTGGTACCCAGCGAAGCTCGAACGCCAGGTTCAGGTGTTGGAGAACGAGCCAGAGGTGGTTTTGGTGTATTGCAACTCGGATCGGATGGACGCCGAGGGGAACCTGGTAGGAACTGGCGTGACGCTGGCTGAACGAAAAAAAGCTTTAGCTTCTCCGCTTGGTCGCTTGTCAGGCGAAGGACTCATTCTTCCATCATCCATGATGGTCCGCCGTTGCGTGTTCGAACAGATCGGGGGGTTCGATACCGAGCTGCGTGGCTTCGAGGACTTCGACCTGTCCGCCAGGCTTCGGCAGCACGGTCGGTTCGTGTTTTTGGAAGAGCCGGGAATGTGCTATCGAGTCCATCAGGAGGGGTTCAGCCGGTCCGGTGGACTTGCGGTTGTACGGAGCCGGGAGCGTTTTTTGCTGCGCATGCAGGCTTTGTATGCGGGAGATACGGGGAAGCAGACCCTGATTCGTGCCCTCTTGGCCGAATGCTACTCGGACTGGGGCATCAGCAAAGTCCGATCCGGAGAGGTGCGCGAAGGCCGCCGGTATCTGTGGCGTTCGCTCCAGTATGACCCGTATAAATTCCGAACCTATTCTAGGCTCTTCCGATCGGTTCTCATGGGACGGCTGCATGGTCGCTGAGGCTGTTCCAGGAGGCAGCATAACGGTCAGTGTTGTGATTCCCGTCTACAACGCGGCCGATGTCGTCGCCGAGACGATCGAGAGCGTCCTGGCGCAGACCTGGACGGACCGCGAAATCCTGGTCATTGACGATGGCTCGACAGACGGCTCGGCCGACGTGGTCCTGACCTTCGGTGATCGGGTTCGCTACCATGCCTTCGAAAACGGAGGAGTGGCGAAGGCCAGGAACCGCGGGATCGCGCTCGCCCGCGGGCGCTACATCGCGCTCCTGGACCATGACGATCTCTGGGCGCCCACCAAGTTGGCCAAGCAGGTAGCGGTGCTGGACGCCCGCCCGGAGGTCGGGCTCGTCTATACGGGCGTCGCGCATCTGGAACGGGACGGACAGCCGAGGAGGAAGTTTGCGACGGGGCCTTCCAGCCGGTTCTATCAGTTGTTCGTCAAGGGCTACGGGCCGACCCCATCCGCCGCGATGATCCGGCGGTCGGTCCTCGAGCGGGCCGGCGGCTTCGATGAACGGTTTGGCTCGGCGGGGCTGGACGACCACGAGTTCTGGACGCGGATCGCGCAGCACTGCGAGATTGCACTCATTGACGAACCGCTGACCTTCCACCGTCACCGGGATCGAAAGCCACCGCAGGTCGAACTGACCCATCGGGCGCTCTTGAACGAGGTGCTCCTGCAACGGTTTGGCCATGAGCCGGAGAAGCGGCGCTACCTGATGGAGGAACGGGCCGCCTACCTGGCTGATCTCGGGAAATGGCGCTGCCAGCAGGGAGATCTGGCGGGAGGGCGGGCCTGCTTCAAAGAGGCGCTCGGCGTGAGTTTCCGGGAAGCCCTGCGGTGGAAGACGGTCTGGCGGGCGCTCGGCCGGCTGCTACGGTCTTGTTTCTGATTGGCCTAGGGATGGGGGGCAGCGGTGGAGCAGGTCGGGTGCGCGCTTTGCGGATCGAAGGAGGCGACGGTCGTCTGCCGGCAGCGTGACCTGCTACACCGCGTCACGGATGAGGAGTTCACCATCGTGCGGTGCGACGGCTGCGCGTTCCTGTTCTTGAACCCTCGGCCGACCGAGGATGAGATCGGCCGGTTCTACCCAACCGGCTACTTCAGCACGCCCTCGCCGCCTCGACCCGTGAGCCGGATCAAGCGGTGGATTATGGAGGACTTCTATGGCTATCCGGCATCCGGCCGAGCGCCAGTGTTCCACCGGTTGCGGCGATGGCTGCTGTGGCCGGAGGCAGTGCGCCGCGCCGCGACCGGGCGAACCATCCTTCCATGGATCGGACGGGGCCGCCTGTTGGATGTCGGCTGCGGCCACGGGGTCAGCGCCGCTATGTTGCTCCGGCAGGGATGGGATGTGCAGGGGCTCGATTTCAGCGAGGCGGCCGTCGGCCAGGCCCGGACGCTATTGGGGGACCGGGTCTGTGTGGGGGACCTGCAGACTGTGCGCTATCCGGATCGCGCGTTCGACGTCGTGCTTATGAGCCATTCGCTGGAGCACATGTATCACCTCCACCAGATGCTGGCAGAGGTGCACCGAATTCTGGATGACCGGGGGCTGCTCGTGATCGCGGTTCCCAATGCCGGCGGGTGGGAGGCGCGGCTGTTCGGGCGGTGGTGGGTCAACTGGGACCCGCCGCGACACCTCTATCATTTTACGAAGGTCACGTTGGTCAGGCTCCTCAATCGGACCGGCTTCCGAATCGTGAAGGTCCGGACCGGGGTCACGGCGGTGCATTTCATGTCCAGCCTGGAGCGGGCCTGGACAAGCGGCAATGGGGGACCCCTGCCGGCAAGGCGATGGGTGGAGCGACTCATCGCACGGCCCTTCTGTCTAGTGGCCGGCCATCTGGGAGCCGGAACCGAGATCATTGTTCACGCGGTCAAGGCTCAACATGCCGAGCCAGGTCACGGTGATACAATCGGGCTCGATACAAGGGAGTCTCGTGCCTGACGAAAGGAGCGTGCCAGTTGAAGCAGAATGGATGCGACGGCCAGGCCGAAGCAGTGTCCTGGTGTGCCTAGTTGCTGCCGTAGGCGTCCTCGCTGCGGTATGGACCATCGGAGAGATCGGACTGTACTTGCAGGCGCGCGCGACCAGCAAACTGTCCAACCCGCAGCGGGCGACGGCCTTGCTGTTAGCCCTGCCAGTCCTGGCTGCCCTGACTGTTGCACTGGCTATTGGAGCATGGCAAGTATTCCGTGAACAGACGAGCCAGCGGGCGGTGGTCGACCAATGGTCCGTCACCTCCGTGGCTCTGTGGTCTCTCTTGGTCTGGTATACCCTGCTGCTCCATTTTCCGATCCCGCCACTTGTCCATCACACGGACAAGTTCTTGATCCTCTGCACCGTCGCGCTGGCGTGGAGTCTCTGGTTCGTGATCGGCCCGAAGAGCTTGGCGCGGTTCCTGAGTCTGCGACCGGCTGCCTGGCTCCGGCTTGTCCTGGTGAATGGGCTGGTCTTTGTCAGAACTGGCGAGGTGGTGTGCAGGCTGGCGGATCCAGTCTTCGCGCGGAGCGGGCTGTTCGGCGACAAGCACACGCCCGCCAACCTCAAGCCGCATATGCCGGTCCGCGGGTCGATCGGGTTGACGAATTCGCAAGGGTTCAAAGACCGAGAAAGAACCTTTGAGCGCACCGACCATCCGCGCCTGGTCGCCCTAGGAGACTCGTTCACATGGGGAGCGGGCGTAACCTACGACGAGACCTTTGTGACGATCCTGGAGAGGGAGCTGCAACGGCTGGCGCCGGGCTTGGAGATCATCAATCTTGGCGTGCCTGCCTGGGGGCCTCATGAAGAATTTCACCTTCTCAAAAGCTATGGGATCCGATTCCAGCCAGAGGTGGTCCTGCTGAATTTCTACGTCGGCAACGACATTCAGAACAAGCGAGCGGACGACAGCAACTTATCAACCATCCTCGTCGTCGCGGGACAGAGTTACTACGTGCACAGCAACGGGAACTGGGTGCACGATCGGCTTGGGCCCGATCGCTGGTTTCTGTACCATAACCTGAACTATTTGTGGCGAGTTGGCACGGCCAGAGCTCTTAAAGCGGTCGAAGATGGTGGCAGCGCAGACCGAGGCCCCGGCCTCGTTCCCCGATCGTTGTACCTAAAGGGGATTCATGAACGCAGCGACATCTATCTTGCCGCCAGTAGTGACTATTTCGAGCAGCACTGGGCTCGGACCCAGGCGACCCTCCTAGCGATGAACGAGTTTCTGCGGGCACGAAATATCCGGCTGGTCGTCATCCTGATTCCGGACCACGTCCAGATTGACCTGCAGCTTCAAAACGAGTACCTTGCAGCCTTCAGACAGTCTCGCGGGCAGTATAACTTCGAGAAGCCGCAGCAACTGCTGACGGCCTGGGGGCGCGAGCACGGAGTACCAGTCCTCGATCTCTTGCCAGCGTTCAAGGCGGCAGGAAGTCCAGAATCCTTGTACTTCCAGAACGACATCCACTGGAACGCCGCCGGTCATGCGCTGGCGGCGCAGGCGATTCGTCCGGTTCTGGAGGAAGTCGTCTCCAGCCTGCTTATGGTCCCACGGGGAGAGCGCCGGTGAGGCCCTAGCACAGTCGGCCGGTGCATCGCTCCTTCGGCCTGGTCCTGGCCGTGGGCTTCGCGATCCTCACCGGGCTTCGCTACCTGCTCGCCGGGACGATCGCCTGGTGGCTGCTCGGGCTCGCCCTGGGCTTCTTGGGGGCGGGGCTGCTCGCGCCGGCTTGGCTGGAGCCGCTCCGCAAGGCCTGGCTGAAGCTGGCCAGCCTGCTGGGCGCCGTCAATGCCAGGATCCTGTTGACGGTCCTGTTCGCGTGCCTCATCACCCCGATGGCGTTCCTGCTCAGACTTCTGGGGAAGCGTCCGATCGATCTGGGGTGGGACCAGGTCGCGCGGTCCTACTGGCGCCTGCGGCGCGCCGACGAGTTCACCGCGGAGCGGATGGAGCGCCAGTTCTGAGGAAGAGGAGGGAAGGCGTGGGGGCGTTTTTGAGCGAGCTGTGGGCGTTCATGCGGGAGCGGAAGAAGTTCTGGCTCCTGCCGATCATCCTCGTGCTGCTGCTCTTCGGCACGTTGCTGGTGTTGACGGAAGGCTCGGCCGTGGCGCCGTTCATCTACACGTTGTTTTAGCATGCGCGTTCTGGGCATTTCCGCCTTCTACCATGATTCCGCCGCGGCGCTGGTCGTGGGCGGCCGCCTCGTGGCCGCGGCCCAGGAGGAGCGGTTCACCAGGAAGAAGCACGATGCGCGGTTTCCGCGCCAGGCAGTGGCCTACTGCCTCCGGGAGGCGGAGGTCGGGCTGGCGGACCTGGACCGGATCGCCTTCTACGACAAGCCGCTGCTCAAGTTCGAGCGGCTGCTGGAGACCTATCTCACGTTCGCGCCTCGAGGCTGGCGCTCGTTCGTGTCGGCGATGCCCGTGTGGCTGAAGGAGAAGCTGTTCCTCGACCGGCTGCTCCGGCGCGAGCTGCACGCCGTGGCCGAGCTCGTCGGCTGCCAGCCGTGGACCGGCCCGATCCTCTATCCCGAGCACCATTTTTCCCACGCCGCATCGGCCTTCTATCCGTCGCCCTTTCGCGAAGCCGCGGTGCTCACGATGGACGGGGTAGGCGAGTGGGCGACCACAAGCTTCGGCTGGGGGCGCGATTCAGCCCTCACGCTCCAGGCGGAGATCACCTTCCCGCACTCGCTCGGGCTCCTCTATAGCGCCTTCACCTACTACACGGGGTTCAAGGTCAATTCGGGCGAATATAAGGTCATGGGGCTCGCCCCCTATGGCGAGCCCAAGTATGTGGACTTGATCCTCAGCCATCTCATCGATCTGAAAGAGGACGGATCCTTCTGCCTGAACCTGGAGTACTTCGACTACTGTACGGACCTCCGGATGACCAACGAGCGCTTCCACCGGCTCTTTGGCGGCGAGCCGCGCCAGCCGGAATCCCCGCTCACCCAACGCGAGATGGATCTGGCCCGCTCGATCCAGGAGGTCACGGAACTGGCGGTGCTGCGGATCGCCCGCCACGTGCGACGGGAGACCGGGATGCGGCAGCTCTGTCTGGCGGGCGGCGTGGCGCTCAACTGCGTGGCCAACGGCCGTCTCCTGCGCGAGCGGGTCTTCGATCGGCTCTGGATCCAGCCGGCGGCCGGCGACGCGGGCGGCGCCGTCGGGGCGGCGCTGGCCGCCTATTACTGCCACGGCGGAGCGGAGCGGTCTGTGAATGGAGAGGAGCCGGACGGGATGGCCGGCTCCTATTTGGGGCCCGCGTACCCCCAAGCCGAGCTTGACCGCTGGCTGGCGGACAAGGGGCTGCCCCACGAGCGGCTCTCCGACGAAGAATTGGTCGAGACGGTCGCCGACCTGCTGGCCAGCGAGGCGGTGGTCGGCTGGGTCCAGGGCCGGATGGAGTTCGGCCCTCGGGCGCTCGGCAACCGCTCGATCCTCGGGGATGCCCGCTCGCCGCGGATGCAGTCCGTCATGAACCTCAAGATCAAGTTCCGGGAGTCGTTCCGGCCCTTCGCTCCAGCGGTCCTCGAGGAGCGCGTCGCCGACTACTTCGAGCTGCACGAGCCGTCTCCTTACATGCTCCTGGTCGCCCCGGTGCGCGAAGAACGTCGGGTCCCTCTGGCTGAGGAGGACCGGCGGCTGTTCGGGATCGAGCGGCTCAACCGGCCCCGCTCTGACATCCCGGCGGTCACGCACCTGGACTATTCGGCCCGCATCCAGACTGTATCCCGCAAGACCAACCCCCGCTTCTACGCGCTCCTCAAGGCGTTTGAGGCGAAGACCGGCTGCGGGGTGCTCGTGAACACCTCCTTCAACGTGCGTGGCGAACCCATCGTCTGCACACCGGAGGACGCCTATCGGTGCTTCATGCGGACGGAAATGGACGCGCTCGTGCTAGGGAACGCGCTCCTCCGCAAGCAAGCG
>CAZTUO010000171.1:0-7136 GCA_964616355.1 uncultured Nitrospira sp. | reverse complement strand
ACTCGGCAGAGTGGTGGGGCCCGGGGGACAGCCCGGGGCTCCTGATCGCTGCGGTCGGCCGCGCCGCCCAGTTCCCGGAACTCCGCGAGCGCGTGGCGATGCTCAATCGGGTGCTGATCATTGACCCGGACCAGCACGACGCGCTCACCGCGCTCTCGCGCGACCTGTTCACTGCGCTGTTAGCGGCAGGGGCACAGGCGCACCAGGTGCCGCTCGGCGATCCGGCGCTGGCCGCCCGATTCAACGAGCTGTATTGGAACACCTACGCGCACACGACCCGGGTGGACATCTCGCTCGACATGGAAGTCGGCGGGTTCGCCAAGCCGACGCCAGCCGACTACCTGTACCGGATGGTGCCCGCCATGGAGCGGCTCGCCAGGATCAACCCTGATGACCTGGAGAATCGCCTGCGGCTCGGCGTGGCCTACCGGTGGCTCAACGACCAACCCAACGCCATCGCCACACACGAGGCGCTGGTCAAGGCCATCCCGGCCGAGCGCGCGGCGCTCCGGGCTCGGGCACTTATCGAGCTGGCCTGGTCGAAGATCGCGAAGGTCGCCTGGAACCGGATCTTGGACGATCCGGCGATCAAGGAGGCCTATCAGGAGGCCGAGGCGGCGTTCAAGCTGACCGACCGGCCGCAGGACAAATTCGCCGCCGCCTACACGATGGCCTACAGCCAGGCTTTCATGCCCGACCGCGACAACCGGCTGATGCTCGAGCACCTCACCGAAGCCCAGAAATGGTACCTACAGCTCGCGGGTGCGTCGCTCGACTCCTGGCGATACCTGCTCGCGAACGACACGCTCAAGGGTGTCATCGAGTCGGATCCCTCGTTCCAGCCGCTGCTGACCGCCTCGTAACGGAAGCGGCGCGGGCGAGAGCAAGAGGCTCGGAGCAAGGGGCAAGAAGCTGTTTCTTGCCAACCTTGGGGCCATCTTTCTTCGATTTTGCCATGGACACTTCCATCATGAAGGGGCAGTATGCCCCAAATCGGTGTCCAAAGAAATCGTAGGGCGGGGTCCCGGGCTGGACTTGCACCGGCTGGTCAACGAACCCTTCGCCTGGCACGCGAAAGGAAGGATAGACCATCACCTAGTCCAGGCGTCGTCAGCTACAAGTTCCCGAATTGTTCTTCGGTCAACCCGGCCTGTTTGAGAATTTTTCGGAAGGTCCCAGATGGGAGTGTGCCTGGATGCATGGCGACATAGGTGTAATGCTCCCCGTTTGTCAAGACACTTTTTATGGTGCTGAGCGTGAGTCATCCTCCCAGCCGCTTGGGCTGCCTCCTGCAAGCAACACGCTGCCTTGAATTCCCGCGGGCTCCGCTAGCCCAGCGCGGAATGGGCATCCCGCTGGTTGTCCTCCCCGGCGATCCACTGGCCGATGGTGCCCCGTGCCTCCTCCAAGCTCGTCCCTCTGGTGTCAACTCACCCCCTCGCTCTTCACGAGCGTTGGGACCTTGCTCAGTCGCTCGCTTTGTAGCAGACAACCGGGGCGGACGACGTGGCCCGCTGGCGGGGGCACCCATTGCATTCCTGGAGCAATGGGTCCCGGGCCGGACTTGCACCGGCTGGTCAACGAACCCTTCGCCTGGCACGCCCACGGAAATCGGGACAGCCCCCCGCAAGCCGTTCACCAGCGTCACCGCCTCCCGACCAGCTCGTCGGTTTGGCGGTCCACTGGCACCCCTTCATCCGGGCCACCTCCCTCTCTGAGTGTTGCCCACCCTTAACACTCACTCTCGATAGGCGTCCACTCCTTAGCCGAGACGCCCCATTCTCGCCAGCTCCGCGAAATACGCCGCGAAGGCTCGCATCCCGCCTGAGGCCTGGCCCCAGTCGAAGAACTCGTTGGGCGCATGGTAGCCGTGCTCCGGCAGGCTCAGCCCCAGGAACACGATCGGCACATGCCAGGCCCGCTCCATCATCACGACGGCGCCGATCGAGCCGCCCTCGCGGACGAAGGCCGGCTCCTTGCCGAATCCGGCCCGCATCGCCCGGCGGCCCGCCTGGGCATAGGGTCCATCAAACTCCCCTAGGAACGGTTGCAGCATGCCCTGGCACTCCACGTGCACATCCGGGTTGAGCCGGGCGACGTACCGGCGCAGCCGGGCGAGGATCTTCTCCGGCCGCTGGTTCGGCACCAGTCGCATGCTGGCTTTCAGCTCACCCGCTCCCGGCACGACCGTCTTGACGCCGGGTCCGGTATAGCCGCCGGCCAGGCCGTGGACCTCGAAGGTGGGCGAGGCCCAGATCCGCCGCACGACCTCGGCTGGGTCGGCGGTCCGCAAGGTCTTGAACCCGTAGGCCCGCTGGAAACGCCGGATGTCGAAGCCCGAGGCGAGGAAGCTCTGAAGCTCCGCCTTCGTGGGTGCCACCACGTCCTCGTAGAAGCCCGGGATCTTCACGCGCCCGGTGCGTGCGTCCACGCAGGCGTCCACGAGCGCGCAGAGCTCCGCCAGCGGGTTCCGGGCGGCGCCCCCCGTGAGTCCCGAGTGCGCGTCCGTCGTTCCGGTGCGGAGCGTGAGCCTGACCGCGAGCAGCCCGCGGAGCCCATAGGCCAGGGCGGGCCGGCCCCTGGAGAGCCAGATCGTGTCGGAGACCACAACGGAGTCCGGCTTGGGGACCATGTCGCGGTGCCGAAGTGCCTCCGCAAAGTTCGGGCTTCCGATCTCCTCCTCCAGCTCCCACAGGACCCGGATGTTCAGCGGCAGCCCTTCCTCCACGGCGTAACGCGCCGCGAGCAGCGCGGTCAGCGCGGGGCCCTTATCGTCGGTTGCCCCCCGCCCGCGGTAGACTCCGCCGTCGTTCCGGAAGGCGAAGGGGGCCTGGCGCCACTCCGGCTCCTGCACAGGTTGGACGTCCAGGTGGTTGTAGATCGTGACCGTGGGATGGTCTCGGCCGCTCGTCCAGCCGCCCGTGACCACGGGATAGCCCTTGGTCTCTACAAGCTGCGCGGCGGCTCCCAGCGATGTGAGGAACTGGACTGCCACCTCGCCGGTCCGCCGGACGTCCCCCGCACGCGCGGGATCCATGCTGACCGAGGGCAGCTCGACCAGCTCCGCCAGCATCCGCTCGAACGTCGGACGCACCGCTTGAATGTACGAGTCCAGATTCGACGACGCTGCCCGCATGCGCGCTCCTCGTGGCTGCGCCTTGGCCGGATAGTCCCGCGTCGCGCCAGGCGGCGGCCTGGCGCGGCGAATGGGCCCGAGCCCCGCCCGGAAGGCTCAGGACCGGGCCGGCCGCCGCCGCTTTCCGCGCCGCGCCCGGCGAAGCTGGAGGGACTCCTCGATCAGCTTCATCTGCCTGATCATGTGCTCGCGGATCTCTCGATCGCCGGACCGGAGCGCCTCGACGAAGCGCGACACGGCCGTCCGCTCCTGCGCCCCCAACTCGCTCCAGATCTCCAGAAGCCGGCGCACCGGCGCCGGCGCGCCTTTCTCGGCTCCATACACGGGAAGCCCGCTTTCTGCGGCGACCGGCTCGTGCCAGACCGGCCCCTTGCCTGTCCGCAGCCACTCCACACTCCGCCCCGTCATGTAGGCGACGCGATAGAGCCACGCCTCGGGAATCTCTCTGCGGTTGATCGCCGACACGATGGACTGCGGCCTGATCTGAAGACTTGCGGCCAACTGGGTCCGCGTCTTCACGTGCAGCGCAGCGAGGAGGCGATCGAGGATTGCGTAGGGTTCCCGAGACACTAAGTATTACCTTATTCGAAGGTTGACAGTCAATAAGGTATACCTTAGACTGCTGCAGCGTTGGAACCGATCCGACATGGGGACAGTCTCCCGGGGCCGCCTGGATCCTCCGCTCTCCCTATGGGGACGGTCCATGGGAGAAGACACCACGGGCGTGTGGTCATATCCGCGCGCTCCGTGGGGGCGGGGCGTGTCAGTGCCTGCTAAGACGGCACGCTCCGCCTTTTCAAGGCCGGCAGTCTAGCTACATTCACGCAAGGATGCAATCAGGCCGCAAGTCCGCAAAGAGGCCGCGCTTGCCCGTCCCCCCTTCTTGGGAGCACTCGGTTGGTCCGTGGCGAGGTCGGCCGCGGGGACAGAGCCGGCTTAGGAGCGACCTATCGCGATGATCGCAAGAAGATATTGGACTGCGAATCTCAGCGAACTACCGTGCCCGCGGGCGTGTCCGACTGGGAGCACGCTGGATGAGCCACGATCCCCTGCTCAGTGTGGGACGAATCCCTGCAACCAACAGGCGTTGCTTGGCGCATGAAGGAGGAAGACGCCGGAGGTGCCGATGATGTCACCGAGGCGCACGATTCTGCTCGTCGAGGATGAAGCCACGGTGCGCCGGCTCGTGCGCCTCATCCTGGAGCAACAAGGCTATCAGGTCATCGAGGCCGACCGCGGCGAGGAGGCGCTGCGCCTCTGCCGCAGCTACGAGGGGCCCATCCACCTGCTGCTGACGGACGTGCGCATGCCAGGGATGAACGGGCTGTACCTGGCCCAGCAGGTAGTCCTCTTGAGACCCAGCACCCGGGTGCTCTACATGTCAGCCTACGTGGACAGCGCCCCGCTCACCCACCTCCTGCTGACTTCCCAGGCCACCTTCGTGCAAAAGCCCTTCTCGGCCGAGGTCCTGGTGGAAAAGGTGCGCGAGGCGCTGGCAGAGCCGATGTGATCAACCTGGCGCGCCGGCGAGGCCGACCTCCGTCTCGGGCCATTCCCTTGACCACACCCGACCCGCTATGCTCAGCTTGAGCCTATGGAGGTGCCCGAGAGAAGCCCCGAAGAGGACGCGTACGGCCGAAAGGCCGATCCCGCCGGCCAGCGTCGGCCTGCCTGGCGCCTGCCGTGGCTGCTCGCCCTCCTCGCCCTCTGGGCCGGTGCACCGGCTCGTGCCGATGAGCCGGTGCCGATGGCCGAGATCCTGGCCGACCCCGACCGCTATCACCTTCACCTCGTCACCCTTCACGGGACCGTGCGGGAGGTCCAGCCCATCGAGCCTTACCAGCTCCCTACGGGCACCGCCTGCTACGGCGCCTACTCCTTCGTGCTGGGCGACCACACCGGCGCGATCGAGGTTACGGTCCTGGGCCTCTGCGGCGCACCAATCCTGAGGCCGCCCGACGTGCTCGTCGGCGATGAAGTGGTGGTCGAGGCCGAGATTCACGCGCCGGGCCACAGGGGACTGTTCTACAGTTGGGACCGGCGACCGCTTCCCGGCCAGGACCCCGACACCCTCCAAGCCGTGGCACGCCGCATCACGCTGGCTGTGAAACCCGTGCCGCCGGACCGCTAGGGAATCACCGCGGCCCTCTCCCCGACCTGGCGTCCTTCCACCACTGCCCTCCCAGCCAAGTCCCGGCGGCCAGCCTGCCGACCCAGCCGGCGGCGGCGACTGCCCGGGCGATGGCCGTGTCCGACGCCAGGACGTCCCAGCCGGTGAAGATCTCGGTCCAGTCATGCTCACCGCTGGCCACGGCTCATGGCCGGACAGGCCAAGGAGCTTGGCCTTCGCGCGGACGCCTTGCCTCCGGGGACCTTGCTGCGGACATCGGGGCGGGCCCGGCCCGCGCCGAGCCATCTGCGCAGCCCATTATTTCTAGCCCTCCTTGACCCGTGCGGGGGCCTGCAGTATGGTGGGCAAAGACCGCCGGACATGGAGGCGCCCTTTGACCGCTCGGGGGCGGATTCCGCCCCGAGCCGGCGGAACCCCTTCGCGGCAGGCGCTCTCCCCTTATGGCCAGCAAAGCGCGCTATCTGTCCCTTGACGCCCTGGCCGCCCACATCCGGGTCGCCCGCGGCCTGGAGCCTGCCGACTTGGTTATCACAGGGGTGCAGTTCCTCGACGTGTACTCCGGCGCCTTTCTCCAGGGCGATGTCGCGATCCACGGCGAGCTGATCGTCGGGACGCTCCAACCCTACCGGGGCCGCGAGGTGGTGGACGGCCGGGAGCTTTTCCTGGTGCCCGGCTTCATTGACGCCCATGTCCATATCGAGAGCAGCCTGCTCACTCCCGAACGCTTCCAGCAGGCGGTGCTCCCCTGCGGGACGACCACGGCGATCTGGGACCCCCATGAGATCGCGAACGTCCGCGGGCTCGACGGGCTGGCCTGGGCCCTGGAGGCGTCGGAAGGGCTGGAGCTCGACGTGTTCGTGATGGTCTCGAGCTGCGTGCCCTCGACGAGTCCGGAACTCGGGTTCGAGACGAGCGGCGCGGTCCTCTCTGCTGAAGAGCTGGCTCCGCTCCGGACCCATCCCAGGGTGCTGGGGCTGGCCGAGGTGATGAACTATGCTGGCTTGCTGGCCGGGGCGCCGCCAGTCCTCGCGAAGCTGCTGGCGTTTCAGGACCTTCGCCGCGACGGCCACTGTCCCGGGCTGAGAGGCCAGGAACTCAACGCCTACGGCGTCGCGGGCATCCACAGTTGCCACGAGTCCACGACGATCGAGGAAGCCAGGGAGAAAATGAACAAGGGCCTCTCCGTGCTCATCCGCGAGGGCTCCTGCGCGAAGGATGCCGACGCGCTCCTGCCGCTGCTCGACGATTACACGTCGGCCGTCATCGGCCTCTGCACCGACGACCGCAACCCGGCCGACGTGGCGAAAGAAGGCCACATCAATTGCATTGTGGATAAGGCCCTGCGCGCGGGGCACTCGTCGCAGACGATCTTTCGGGCGGCGAGCTTCGCGACGGCACGCGCCTACGGATTGGACGACCGCGGGGTCATCGCGCCGGGGTTCCTGGCCGACTTCTGCCTGGTCCGGCCGGCGGATGGAAGCCGGTGGACCTCTGGGCTGGCGATCGAGGCCGTGTACAAGCGGGGCCGGCGGGTGGACCCCGAGCGCCTCGCCGCCTTCGCCCAGGCTCGGTCGGTCTTCAACCGGGCCTGGCGGGGACCCAACCTGCGGCTTGCCGCCTGTGACGCGGATGACTTTCGCCTACCCGCCGCCTGCGGAGACGCCCGTCAGCGTGTCCGGCTCATCGGGGTCAGGCCCGGGCAACTGCTGACCGATTCGCGGACTGCCGTGCTCCCGAGCGAGCGCGGTGCGGTGCGGATGGATCCCTCGCAGAACATACTCAAGATCGCCGTGCTCGAGCGGCACCGGGGCACCGGCCGGAGGACCGTGGGCTTCGTGCAGGGCTTCGGATTGCGGCACGGGGCGATCG
>CAZTUO010000170.1:4022-7155 GCA_964616355.1 uncultured Nitrospira sp. | reverse complement strand
TCGAGCTGTTGAGCGCGGGCGAGCGGGAGGTGGTCGAGACCGCCTATCCGGACGTGGACGTGCACGCCTTGCCCTATGCCGACGGCACGTTTGGCGCGGTCGTGTCCGACCAGGTGCTGGAGCACGTGCGGGATCCGGCCAGGGCCGTCCGCGAGACGCTGCGGGTCCTCGCCCCGGGCGGCCTGCTCGTCCACACGAGCTGTTTCCTGAACCCCGTCCATCGCCATCCGGTGGATCTGTGGCGGTTCACGCCGGAGGCCATGGCCGGTCTCGTGAGCGGCGCCGAGATCCTCGACTGCGGCGGATGGGGGAACCGGTCGGCATTGTTGCTCATGCTCATGGGGGTCGGGCACCACCTCGTTCCCGAGCAGCCCGACCATCCGCTCCACCGGATCGCGCTGTACAACGATCCGACGTACCCGATCGTCACCTGGGTGGTGGCCCGGAAATGAACCACGAGGTCCCGTCTGGACGCGCAGTGATCGCGGGCGGCCTGTGGGTCGGGGCCGGGTTTGTCGGCCAGCAGGGCATCGCGGTCCTCCGCACGCTCGTGCTGGCGCGGCTCCTGACGCCCGAGGATTTCGGCCTGGTCGGGGTCGTGACGCTCACCCTTTTCGCCGGATGGATGCTGACCGAATGGAGCCTGGAGAGCGCCCTCATCCAGCGCGCAGACTTGCCGGCCCGGTTCGTCCACACCGCCTGGACGCTCCAGATGCTGCGGGGAGTCGGGCTGTTCCTCCTGCTCCAACTGGTGTCCCCGTGGGTGGCCGGCGTCTTTGGCCGCCCCGACGCGGAGCCGCTGCTGCGGGTCGGCGCCGTCAGCTTCTTGCTGGCGGTCGTGCCGATGGTGCCGTCCGCCCTGTTGCTGCGCGAGCTGCGCTTCCGGCAGCGGGTTCTGCTCGACGTCACGCGCGAGACCGTCGGGACCCTGTCCGCTGTGGCCCTGGCCCTCTGGCTCGGCTCCGCCTGGGCTCTGCTCGTGGGGCTTCTGGCCGGGCAGGCCGTCGCGGCGGCGCAGGTGTGGTCCCTGCACGGGTTTCGTCCCGGGTGGATGGTGGACCGGGCGGCGGCCCTCGACTATTGGGAATTCGGGCGGCACCTGTATGTCGGCGGGCTGCTCGGGTACCTGGTGACCCGGGGGGACGACATCACGGTCGGCAAGCTCCGGGGGGTCGCCGAGCTGGGCCAGTATCAGGTCGCGTTTGGCATTGCGGAGACGCTGACGCGCGGCCTCGGCGAGGTCATCAGCAAAGCCGTCTTTCCCGCCTACGCCCGCCTGACGGCTCAGGGCCCGGTGCTGGCCGACGCCTTCGCCCGGGTGTGGAGCGTCCTGCTCCTGGTCCTCCTGCCGATCTCCGTCGGTTTGATGTTGTTTCCGGAGGAGATCCTGCTGGGGGTGCTCGGGGGCCAGTGGCGACCGGCCGTCGCCCCGTTCGCCGTGCTGGTCGTGGCGGAATCGCTTCGAGCCCTGGCGGCCGCCTGCGGCATCCTCGTCCTGGCGGGCGGCAGGACCGGCTACTTGTCCCGCATCAAGGTGGGAGAGGCCGCCTGTTTCGGCCTCTTGATCGTGCCCATGACCGCCCAATGGGGCATGGTCGGGGCGGCCTGGTGTCTGGTGATCGTGTACGGTTTCAGCCTGATGGGGCATCTTTATGGAGCGCAGCGCGTCGTGCCGGTGGCGGCGAGGATCGCCACCCAGTCCTGGGAGCCCTGCCTCGTCACGGCCCTGCTGGCCGCCTTGACCTGGGGGCTGGCGCGGCTCGCCACTCTGGGAACGCCGCTCTGCCTCGTGCTCTGGATCGGGCTGTGGGGCGCGTATCTCTGGTGGCGTCACGCCAGGTTGCTTATAATGGTGCGGGACGCCCTTTGGGGGAAACCCTAGTCTTCTGGATACGCGGTGGAGCGGAGGCGCCGTGCGGATCGCCTATCTCGCGCTGGTCGAGACGGATGTGGCCAATGCCTGCCTCGTGCACACCCGCGAACTGGCGGAGCACCTGGCGGCCCTGGGGCACGAGGTGACGATGATCCTGCCCCGTCCCCTGCGTCCGCAGACCTGGGGCAAGGTCCGCCACGTCTGGGTCCGGTGGTGGGGCTTCGATCGGCTGCGGCAACTGGCGTTCGCGCTGGAGAGCGCCGGACGGCTGTGGCGCCTCCACCGGGAGACCCCCTTCGATCTCCTCTACGTCCGGGAGATGCCCGATCACCCGTTCCTGCCCCGGCTCGCCCGGTGGCTGCGGGTGCCGCTCTTCGTCGAGGTCAACGGATGGCTGCTCGACGAGCTCCGCCTCACCGGCGCGACGGCGCGCGAGCTGCGGAGGATCGAGCGAAGCCAGCGCGTGCTCTACCGCAGTGCGACCGGCATCCTGGCGAGCACCGTGGGGACCGCGGAGCGGATCCAGCGCGTCTACGGCATCCCGGCCAGTCAGGTGGCCGTGCAGGAGCTGGGGACCAACGTCGAGCAGTTTGCGCCGGGCGACCAGCGGGCGGCGCGCCGGCAGCTCGGCCTGCCCGCGGGCGTGCCGATCCTGCTCTTTGCCGGGAGCTTCCATCCTCAGCACGACCTGGACACCGTGCTGGAGGCCTTCGCCAGCCTGGCCGCGGGCGATCCACAGCCGATCCTGGTGCTCGTCGGCCAGGGGCCTCCCTGGGAGCGGGTGCGGGAGCGGAGCCGGTCGTTGGGGCTGGCCGGCCGGGTCCTCATGCCGGGTCGGGTCCCCTACGAGGAGGTGGCGCGCTATTTTCAGGCGGCGGATGTCGGGCTCGTGCCCCTCGCGCGGGAGAACATCCGCCAGCGCAACGGGTGCATCACGCTGAAGCTCTGGGATTACATGGCGGCGGGGTTGCCGGTCGTGGTGACGGACTTGCCCGACACGGCCAGCTATCCCCTGCTCAAGGGACGGGTCCTCGTGGTTCCCCCTGAGGACCCGCCGGCCCTGGAGCGGGCGTGGCGGACCCTCCTCGCGGAGGCGCCGCTGCGGGCCCGGTTGGGGCGCGAAGGACGCGACTATGTGCAGCGGCACCGGAGCTGGCGGCAGGCCGCGCAGGAGACGGTCGGCTTCATCCAGAAGCGGCTGGCCGAGGAATCGCGGTTGGATCACAGAGAGCCGGGCTGGTCATGTGCGGGATAGCCGGG
>CAZTUO010000170.1:0-3992 GCA_964616355.1 uncultured Nitrospira sp. | reverse complement strand
GAGGCCCGCCGCCTTGCTGGAGGAGCAGGTCGGGCGCATGGCGCTCGCGATGCGTCACCGCGGGCCGGACGGGCAGGGCGTCGTGGCGCAGGACGGCGTCGCCTTGGCCCATACGCGGCTCGCCATCATTGATCTCCGGGAGACGGGCCGGCAGCCTATGGTGAACGAGGACCGATCCCTGTCCCTCGTCGTCAACGGGGAGATTTATAACTACCGCGAACTCCGCGCGGATCTTGAGCAGCGGGGCCATGCGTTCCGGAGCGCCTCCGACTCCGAGGTCATCTTGCATCTCTATGAGCAATACGGCGACGACTGCCTGTCGCACCTGGACGGGATGTTCGCCTTCGCCCTCTGGGACGCGCCCCAGCACCGGCTCTTGCTGGCGCGGGACCGGTTCGGGATCAAGCCGCTGTACGTGGCCGAGGCCGAGGGCGTCCTCGCCTTCGCCTCCGAGCTGACCGCGTTGGTGCGGGGTGGGATGGTGGGAACGGAGATCGAGCCGCAGGCGCTCTACGAGTACATGGCCCTGTCCTACGTCCCGGCGCCGCGGGCCATCCTCAAAGGCGCCAGCAAGCTGCGGCCGGCGGAGCGGCTGGTGTGGCAGGACGGACGCTCGGAGCGGCAGAGCTACTGGACGCCCCGGCGGACCGCGTGGAGAGGATCGCGGCAGGAAGCCGGGGAGGCGCTCGTCGGCCTGCTGGACTCGGCGGTCCGGGCCCACCTCGTGGCCGATGTGCCGGTGGCCGCCTTTCTCTCCGGCGGCGTGGACTCCTCCACCGTCACCGCCTTTGCACAGCGCCACGGCAAGCTGGAGACCTTCTGCGTCTCGTTTCCCGACACGGGTCTGGACGAAGCCCCGCTCGCCCGGCGCGTGGCCGACCACCTGGGCACGCGCCACCACGAGGTGTCGCTGCGCCCGGATCCGTCGGACCTCGTCACCCAGGCGCTGGCCTACATGGATGAACCCTTGGCGGATACGTCGGCCCTGCCAACCTTCGCCCTCTGTCGAGCGGCCCGGCCGGTGGCCAAGGTGATCTTGTCGGGCGATGGCGGTGATGAAGTGTTCGGCGGCTACACCGGCCGCTACCGAGTCGCGGCGCTGCAGGCGGCCCTGCCAGGGGCCGGGGGGCTGGCCCGCTGGCTCCGCCGTCTTCCCCCCTGGCGCTCGGGGCGTCGGCGCGCCCTGCCGGACATGCTGGAGCTGGCCGCCTTGCCCGACGCCGAGCGGTTTGTCCGGGAGCGGGAAATCACCTCCGCCGAAGACCGCCTGGCCCTGTTCGGGCAGGACCAGGCGGGCGCAGGGGAGCCGGCGCTCCGGGCCCTTCCCAATGCCGCCCTCCGGGTCAGCGCCGGCTGGCATCCCGTCCCCCGCGCGCTCTGGTTGGATCTCGCCGCACCGCTCGCGGACGACATGCTCACCAAGGTGGACCGGATGAGCATGGCTCACGGGCTGGAGGTGCGGGTGCCGTTCCTGGACCATCGCCTCGTCGAGTTCGCCTTGTCGCTCCGGCCGAGCTGGCTGGTGAGCCCCTGGCCTGTCGAGGGGAAACGGCTTCTGCGCGAGGTGGTCCGGCCCAGGCTGCCGCCTGGCGTGCTGGACCGCCCCAAACAGGGCTTCTCCCCGCCGCTGGCCCGCTGGTTCCGTGACGGATTGCTGGCACGCTTCGACGCGGAATGCCTGGGGCCCGGCAGCCAGGTGGCGCAGTGGATGGACGCACAGGCCATCGCGGCGCTGCGGCGGCGGGCTCCCTCGGCGGAGCCCCGGTACGATCTCTATGCGCTCCTGGTGCTGGAGGGGTGGCTGCGGCGACTGAAAGCCGCGAGTAGCCGGTAGCGAACAGCATGAGCCGTTCGCTCGTCGCGCGAGCGGAAAGGGCACAATGAGCCTCACCTGCGGGTTTGAGACGATCGGCAACGCCTCCCTGATCTGCTACGACGAGGGGCGGCCGGTGCTCGTCACGGACCCCTGGATGCTGGGCCCGGCTTACTTCGGAAGCTGGTCCCTGTCGCACGAGATCCCCGACGAGCAGATGCAGGCGATGCTCGCGTGCCGGTTCGTCTGGGTGTCGCACGGCCATCCGGACCACCTCAGCGCCGAGTCGCTGGAGCGTCTGCGCGGCACGCGCATTCTGCTGCCCGATCATTACGGGGGGCGGATCCGCCGGGACCTCGAGGCCCAGGGATTTACGGTCCACGTGATGTCAGACCGGACGTGGATCCAACTGTCGCGGGGCCTCCGAGTCATGTGCGTGTCCGATTACAATCAGGATGCGGTCCTGCTCATCGAGCTGGGAGGGGTCCTCCTCGTCAACACGAACGACGCGACCGACCGCGGCTGGGGCTACTTCGTCCGCAAGCTGGTCCGGCAGTCCAAGGTCTCCTTCCTGCTCGCTATCTCGGGGTATGGCGATGCAGACATGATCAATTTCTTTGACGAGGCGGGCAACCGGATCCTGCCGAAGGCGGCCAAGAAGGAGCCTCCCGGGCGCTACATCGCGGGACTGACCGACTACTTCGGCACCCGGTTCTTCGTCCCGTTCAGCTCCCTGCACAAGTACCAGCGCCAGGACAGCCTGTGGGCCAACGAGTATGTCACCCGGCTGGACGACTATGCCAAGGGGTTCAACTCCCGCACAGCGGAGCTCCTCCCCGCGTTCATCCGCTACGACTGTGAGCGGGATCGAGTGGAGGAGATCCGGCCGCCGGAATGTCCGGATCGCTGCCTCGACCCAGCGGTCTTCGGTGACGTGTGGTCGGACCCGCTGGACCGCCGGGACGTGGACCGACTGCGGACGTATTTCCAGTCCATTGCGCATTTGGGCCAGGCGATGGACTATCTGAATTTCAGGGTCGGCGGCGCCGATCACATCATCGAGTTGCGGTCACGGGGGTTCCGCAAGGGGATTACGTTCGAGGCACCGCGGCATTCGCTCCTGAGCGCCATCGAGGCGCACGTCTTCGACGACCTCTTGATCGGCAATTTCATGAAAACCACCCTCCACGGGTCCTGGGGCGAGGGCGGCCTCTACCCGGACTTCTCGCCCTACGTCGCGAAGTACGCCGACAACGGTCAGGCCCTGACCCGCGAGGAGCTCCGGGCCTATTTCCGCGCGTACCGGCAACGGGCGCCGCTCGAATTCTTTCGGCACAAGGTCAAAGTCCATGCGGAGAAGCTGCTGGCGAAGCCGGCGGCCTGGCTGCGGTCGTCCCTGCCGGAGGATTCCCTTTTCTACCGATCCGCCAAGCGTGTGTACGGCGGATTGGTCAGGAGAATCTGATCCGGTGGGACGGAGAAAGAGGAGCATGGCACGAATCGGGATCGATGCGACGATGGTGCTGCACGGGGAGCGGGCCGGCCGGCGGCACACCCGCAACCTCGTCGAGCACCTGATCCGGTTGTGCCCCCAGGATGAATGGGCGTTGCTCTATTTCGACTGGAAAGGCACGAGGCCGGGACGGATGGCGCTTCCCCCCGGCGGAGCCTGTCGTGAGCGGGTCGCGCGGGTGCCGATGCGGCTGCTGATGGCCCCGTGGCGCGCCCTGGGCTGGCCAGCGGTCGAGGACTGGCTCGGTCCGGTGGACGTGTGCTATGCGCCCGATCTGGTCTTCCCGCCGGCCCGACGGGCGCCGGTCCTCTGTACGATCCGGGGCGTGGCGTACCTGGCGATTCCTGAACTGTGCGAGCCGGACAAGGTCCGGGCGTTGCGCCAGGGGTTTGCCTATGCGTGCCGGCGCGCGCACCATTTCCTGGCCGTGTCGGAGAGCACCCGCCGGGACCTCCTGCGCCTCACCGACCTGTCGCCGGACCGCATCCATGTCGTGACGCATGGGGTGGACCCTGTCTTCAGGGGCTTGGATCGAGCGGCGTGCCGGGAGGCGGTCGCCAGGCTCTTCGGGGTGACGCGGCCCTTCCTGCTCTACGTCGGGGTCGTCGGCCGACACAAGAACATCATGGGCTTGCTGCAGGCCTTCGCCGCGGCGAGCCGGCATAC
>CAZTUO010000169.1:3340-7156 GCA_964616355.1 uncultured Nitrospira sp. | reverse complement strand
GAGGGATGGATTACGGGCACCGTCGTCGTTGATGCGAACATCCTGATCAACCTGAGCCACGTCGGCCGCGTGGAGTTGCTGGGGTGGCTGCCCGGCTATAGCTTCGTGGTGACGCAGGAGGTGATCGCCGAAATCGTTCAGCCGGGCCAGAGACGTGAGGTCGAACGTGCGGCGGCGAGTGGCATCCTTCAGAAGGTGGAATTGTCCGATCCCGCGATCCTCGTGCTGTTCACCGAACTCCGGCAGATCATGGGCGCCGGGGAGGCCGCCTCTCTGGCCCTGGCCTGCCGCCAGGGATGCGCGATCGCATCCGACGAAAAGCGAGCTTTCCGTCGCGAGGCCCTGGCCCGATTGGGCCCAGGCAGGATTCTGACGACGCCCGCGATCTACGTGGCCGCGATAAAGGCCAGCCTGCTCTCCGTCGAGGAGGCGGAGCGCGACAAGACGAACCTTGAAGCTCAGCGGCTTACGATGAACTTTCCAAGCTTTCGGGCGCTGCTTTGGCGGGTTCGCGCACGGGCTGGCTGATCCTGACGCCACGGCCAACCTCGCGCAGGCAGTCCGCCTCCGGCATTTGCCGCGATTCTTTGGCATTCGCCTGACAGGCCTTAGTTTTGTGTAGGGGAACTTGACGTAGAATCAAAAGGCTACGAATCGGCATGGAACGTGCCGGGAGGGATGCAGGATGGGTTTGGGCACGGGATTGGCAGAACGCTTGGCTGCGAGCGCGGAAGACCCCGCAG
The DNA here is from genome assembly GCA_964616355.1 of uncultured Nitrospira sp. GTDB lineage: Bacteria > Nitrospirota > Nitrospiria > Nitrospirales > Nitrospiraceae > CAZTUO01. The sequence goes on along the minus strand of CAZTUO010000169.1, from coordinate 6,413 downwards.
GACTGCTGAGGATATTGTTGCCAGGCGTCAGTCCAGAAGCGGAGCGGCTTCGCCAGCAGATCCTTCAATTCAGCGCGGGGCTTCAAAGCAAGACCTTGCTGCTCATCGGACCCATCGGCATCGGTAAGTCGAACGTAGCCCGGATCGTAGCGCTCCTCCGCTACCTGCTCCCCTTGCGAGGGGAGATTAGAGAGGCATTTCTGAGGACGTTGAAGTTCGACGGGCCGATGCGGATCAGCAAGCAGCTCTTGAATTGGTATGAGGAGCTGAACCTCACGGGGTTGACGGAATCTCTGGCTGAAACTCAGCTATTTGGGATTGCCCCAAGAGTGGCTACAGATGTCGGCGACCGGCCAGGCGTGTTCGAGATCGCGGGGCGAGGCCACATGCCGAAAGGCAAGGAGATCACCCTAGGAGCGAGGATCACCCAGGGCATCGTCTTTCTCGACGAAATCGGGGACCTCTCGCCCGCGCTGCAGCCGAAGCTCCTCTCCGTGCTCACGGGTGCCGAAGTGTTCCGAGTCGGTGGTGAGGGCAACCCGGAATGGGGATTCGCGTTCAACGGCGTGACAATCGCGGCGACCTGGCGGAGCGTGACCGACAGTACACTGGTCCGACCGGACTTGCTGTCTCGGTTGTCCGACTGTGTAATCGAAATACCGAGCTTGAGCGCCAGAGCGGAAGACATTCCGGCATTCGCCTCCCTCGTGGTCGAGGACATTCATCGTCGCCGTGAGGAAGAGATTCAGAGACTAATAAATGTCGGCGACAAAGACCAATCCATCGACCGGGCTTACCTGCGCAGGTTGAATGCCTCCCGCCTCTCGGTAGCAGAGGAGGACATGCGACTCTTGGCCGCACACGATTGGTCGCGAAGCGGTGAGCTGCGTGGCCTTCGTCAGGTTTTGCAGCGAGCCTTGGACGAGGGCTTACCATTGGCGGAAGCCTTGGAGCGTCAACAGCCTACCGAAACCCGGAGAGACACTGCTGACGGACTCGACGCCCTCGCTGCGGGCATGCTCGCACTGCTGCCGTGCAGGGTGGCTCCCAGCATGGGCTTCTCGGAATGTGTAAAGGAGGTCGAGCGCCGCGTCAGGACACGAATCCGGGCTCGACTTTCCGCTGACGAGGCCGAGTTGCGGCGAGTTGCGGAGCGCGTTGGAATTCGACCCGGCAAGCTGAAGGAACAGCTCAGCGATATGGTCCGAGTTCGCAGGAACAGGAGGACAAACACATGAACATCCGCAGGGTACGCCCCAAAGAATTGGAGTCATCCGCGGTTTGGACTGGAGGTCTCAATGCAATCTCTTAAATCGTGGTTTTTTTTGCGAAATGGCTTCGAAAGCTTCCGGCTCGAGCCCGACAGACATCGACAGCTTCTGTTTGGCCGTCTTGACAGAGAGCAGCGAGATCACTTGTTGAATCAGATCGAGGAAGCATGCTACGCACAGGAGGGCCACAAGAGCGTGGTGTATGGGGACTTCGGCCGGGGCAAGACTCACCAGTGCAAGAACATCATCTGGCGGGTGGGCCGAATGAAGCTCCCCGTGTATCCGGTGTATGTGAAATGCACCGAGTACAAGGCGAAGGAGCCGTTCAGCAGCTTCTTTAAGGAGCTCTTGCTGGCCTTGCCCACCGCCGAGGTCCAGACAATGGCGGAGGAATACGCCCGCCGGATCCGCCAGGGTGCAGCGCGCATGCACCACGTGACGGGGTCCGAGGAGCTCGGTCTAATCTTTGAAAAGGGCCTCGCCGCCCCGAATCTCGACCTGGTTCGACTTTGTGTACGATATCTCGGCGGCGAAGACAAGGTCGATCTCAGCTCGATTAGTGACGCCTTGCCGGCTCGCCTCAACGTAAGCAAGGAGTTCGGTGGAGTCATGAAAGGACTCGTTCACCTCTTCCGCGAGGTCGGCATCAACGGTGCCACAGTTCCTCTGTTTCTCGTTGACGAGGCCGAGCGTTTTAGCACCATAACGAACGTCGACGCCTATTGGACCTGGGTCGCGGCCTTGCGTGAGCTGACCGAGATTAACGGCATGGGAATTGTATTTTTCGTCGGCGCGAAGACACAGGACGTCATCCCTGAGATGCTCGTCATAGACGAGGTCCGCACCCGTATAGGTGTGATCAACTACATCGAGTTTTGGAATCCCGACAGAACTGCGTTGCGTGACTTCGTCACGGATCTGACGCGAACACTAGTGCGAAAGGGTGCCGTCCCGCCGGAGCATCACGAGGCGCTTACCGATCTGGGAGTTGACGTCTCGGCCGATCGCCCGGCGGATCTTCGAGCGATTGCGCCGGACGACGCGGCTCTGGAAGCTTTCCCGTTCACCCCCGAGGCCTTGGATGAGTTTGTCGAGTCTTGTGCGCAGGCGGATCTAGCCAACAAGCCGCGCGAGTTGCTGATACGCTTGCAGCGGGCGGCAACAAAGGCCATGCGCAAAGGCGAACGGCCTATCCGCCTAGAGACCGTGCAGGAGATCGTCAGGGAGGCTGGAGTCTAGCCTGAACTTCGGAGGTTTGGCATGCCGATCTACGATGTGGAACCGAGAATCAACGGGGATGTTTATTTCGGCGACAAACGACGTCAGTCGGTGATACTCGCGGGCGAACTGGCTGAAAAAGGGGTCGGAGGGCGAGTTTACTTTGACGGTAGCGACAATTTTGTCGTGCTGGAGGTGGGCAAGCGTGGTTCCGGCAAGTCCTACGGGATGGGCTCCTTGCTGGAGGGGTTTGCCACGATTGCGGCCGACGGGATCGTAGGCACGCATAAGGAACGCCGAGGCATCCTCTTGCTGGACCCGCTGGACATCCATTGGACCGCACTGATACCTCTGGCTGAAGAAGGTCCGGAAGGGCTGAAGAGGCAATTCGAAGCACTGAGAAGATGGAAAAACCTTAGTGTCGAGCCGATCAAAGCGAGGGCATGGGTACCCGCCGGTTACCAATGGCCCGTTGACCACCCGGAGTTCCGTCCTTACTACGTTCCGGTTAGCGACCTCGAGGCAGCCGACTGGGCCTTGCTCCTATCAGCAGACGTGATCTTGGAGCCTCGCGGCCGCCTCAT
>CAZTUO010000169.1:0-3330 GCA_964616355.1 uncultured Nitrospira sp. | reverse complement strand
GCCACCGTCTTGGGATGACCGAGCTCGGCTGGCGGACCGGTCCCACCCGCCGCCAGTCGCGTCGGGATTACAGTATCCAAGATCTAATAGAGTGCATTTCCAAGGATGACGATATTCGACAGTTCTACCATGACGAGACGATTCGCAGCGTCGTCCAGCCGTTGCAATCTCTGGCCCGGATGCCTTTGTTCTCGGCCCGTGCGGGCACAGCGATGACCGACCTTGTTGAGCCCGGCGTTCTTTCTGTCCTATGCCTCGGCCGTCTCGGAGAGGATCTTCGAACCGTGGTGGCGTCGGTAGTCGTGCGCAAGCTCTACCAGGATCGGACCATCGCTAGCCAGATACATCGCCGCCTTCAACTTCAACCCATGAGCTCCGAGGAGCGCCTCCAACTCGAGCAAGAACTCGCACGGCATGTGCCAAGAACCGTGCTTGCGCTGGACGAAGCCCAAATACTTATGCCGGCAAGAGGAGGGGATCTGGCACGGCAGGTCCTTAATTCCTATGTGTTACAAGGCCGGAACTTCGGGCTCTCGCTATGGCTTGCAACTCAGCGACCGAAGGGTGCGGTATCCGATGCCGCCGTCAGTCAGATCGATACTTTTATTATTCACCGGCTCAGCGTGGCGGATGACATCAACGAGGTCTGCAAACTCCTACAGAGCGCCCGTCCCGACAAAATACGCCTCTTCAACCGAGAGATCGAGCTCTCGGAGATGATTAGGACACTGGATGTCGGTCAAGCTATCATATCCTGCGCATCCGCAAGTGTTTCGCGGCTCCTAGTGGTCTCGTTGCGCCCGAGAATGGTAGCGCACGGAGGAGAGGCGTTTTGACATGCCCGGTTTGGCGTTTCTCCGGTATAAGCACTCAAGCCAGCAGCGGCTGGGTGCGCTCAAGGTCTTCGTCGCCCTTTTGGATTCCCAACGTAGGAGCACGTCGTCGGTGCAACTCGACCGGCGGATTCTTTCGTTGCTGGTTGCAGAACCGTCAACCAGTTTGGAACTCGGACCCCGCAGGCGCAGATTTCCGAACAACCGGGCCGAGGAGTTGCTGAAGCTCGCCGACGCACCTTCACTTCTTTTTACCGTGACCGCTAAAATGGTGGCCCGCGTTCGAGAGTGGGCGCGAATCCTCGGGTTCGTTGGCAGTGGCAACCAAATCACCGAACGCGGCCTCCTCCTACAACATCTGATGGGACGGGACCAGGTTGAAGCCATTCGCACGGGAAGGCTTGTGGAACAGAATCCGTTCCGGCTTAGCTTGGCTGAGCGGATCTTTTTCATATACACACTGCTGGAGCGCGATGCACTTTGGCCTTTTCTAATCCGCCGAATCGCGGATAGACCGGAGGGCACGCCGATTTCAGGAAAAGATGCCGACGTTCTCACGACTCAGGCGCTGCAAGATCTGCTTAAAGCGCCGCGGACCGGACTCTCCGGGAGGGAGATGCTCCTTCTCCGAGACCTTAGGAAACTCGAAGCTCGCATGGCGGCTTCTCTGGGGCTGAGGGAGGCCGAAGCTTATCGCCGGACGGTTACAAGGCGAGGACCTCAGAGGTCCGGCGTCCGGCTGCGCTCCGTTCAGGCCCAACCGCAGCGCAATACGGCGGACGATCAGGCGATACCGCGCTTTGAAAATCTGGTTGACGTCGGCCTTTTGACGAAGGAAAGCGCCGACGAACGAACTTCTCCCTCAACGGAAGAGAGTTGGCTTCGACGGCTGGAATGGCGCTACTTTGCCGCTAGCAGCCTGCGCGCCTGGCGGGAAGCCGTCGGTGGAGCGGCAGGTTACGGCCGACAGTTTTTGTGGAATCGATTTGCTCGAAGTGCTGCGTCCGCGTTCGATCTACGGCCGGCGGCTCACATCACCGCGGACGACGGCGCTACCAGGATCCTCGAGTTGGTGCGCGAGGCGTTCGGCGGGGTGCGTAGGCTCGCAGGCCACACGCCGCTCGAAAGCGTCGCCCTAATCGCCATGATCCGAGGCCTGGAACGAGGTGTGGTATGCGAGATGGTCACGATTCATGAGCTCTTCGTCCGGTACAAGGCCCGAGGGCTGTTTTCGGAGCACCTGAAGTTCGCGAGCGGTAACGAGCTCGATCGCATGTTCATCGACATTCGCCCCGATTTCTTCGAGGCGGTCAGGAGGGCTTATGGTGAATGAGGATCGTCCGGTGCAGCCAAAATCATTTGGCTCCGACGGGCTTGAGGCGGAGGTGACCGATTTCGTACGTGCGCTCGAAGGGCTGCAAAAGCGAGTTAGACAGGGGCTGGACCGTTACAGGAGTCTCCTCCGCATTGGAGCGGACGCAGATCCTTTTCAGCTTAGGATGTGGCTCCGGGACATCGAGCAGATTGCGTCTCAGGGCGGACTTCCGGAACAGGCTCGTCAACTTGTTCGGAAGGCGGATGAGGCGGCTAGTGAAGCGGTCCTCCGTTTCGATGCCGACCTTCGCGACGAATGCGCGCGGCGTAACTGGAAGGTCGACGGGCAATGGCCGCAGTACTACGTGCAGCGAGTGGTTCGCATTGAAGTTCGTGAAAGCAAGGGTAGGGCGAGGGTCGGCGACCGGGTCGTATCTACGCTTCATGTGCCGACCCTGGTGAGAGCATTGGAAACCGAACTGAAAGGGCTACTTCCCCAAGGCTTTGATCCCGCGCGATTCCTGGAGGCGCTAGCCGGTGCTTTCGGGCGGCTCCCATCCTCCCGGGAGCATGGTGCGCCTATCTGGCTCGCGTATCGAGAGTTGCTGCTCGGTCAACAGACGCGCGCATTTTGGCGAGACGGACGCTCCGCGCTGTTTCGCTCTTTCGGCGAGCAGCGATTCCGGGCAATGCTGACGACTTTGTTGGAGGAAGGAGCCACGAAGACCAAGGACGGACGGCAGCTTAAGCTCCTGCCGCCGCTTAAGGCGGAAGAAGCGATGTACATCTTCGTACCCGCAGAGCAGCGATTCGCATTTGTGGGGCGTATCGATTTTGTCTCGGTTGATCCGGAGTCGCCCCTATGAATCAAGCGATAAAGACTCAGATGCCCCGGAGAACCGCGCGTGGCCTCATCCGCAGTCTCGCCGACGGCACTCCGGTGATGGAGGGCATTCGATATATCCACGTCGGCCATACCCGCTGGATCGACGCCCAAGCGGAACTCCTCAAGGAGCTGACGGAGGATCAAGACAGCGATGTCCTTTTCGTGCGCGGGGCGTACGGGGCCGGTAAGACGCACTTTCTCGGCTGCGTACTGGATCGTGCGCGAGAGGCCGGATGGGCCACCGCCCACCTCGAGTGCCGGCGGGACAAGATCGAGCTTGATCGGTTTGAAACCGTT
>CAZTUO010000168.1:0-7186 GCA_964616355.1 uncultured Nitrospira sp. | reverse complement strand
TCGCCTCCTCCACCCTGGTCTGGCCCTTGAGGGCTTCGGCCCAGGTCGGCCCGGAGACCGGCGACGCGTGGTGTTCGTGGCCGCTTCCCCCGGGCCCGGCGGCGAAGCCGGCCGGCGACACCGCGAGGCTACCGGCCAACACCGCCGCGTGCAGACCGTTCGCCAGTCGCCCGGCGCGCCATCTGCGGCGCTCATCCACCCAACTCATGGTCAGGCCTCCTTTCATTTCGACAGCAAACAGCCGGTAGCTACGGGCGCGTGCCGCGCACCCGCCGGCCTCTCTTGGCTATGAGCTATTCGCTGCTCGCTCTTCGCTCTGTGAGAAAAAGGGCTGGTGGAAGGCCCCCCTCGCGGAGGGTGCGGGGTCGTCGGAGGCCGGTCCTAACTTCCCTTCCCTCCACCAGCGTCTTTGCCACCAGCCTCTCTGGTTCGCCGCTCGTCCGCTGAAACGGAATCCAAGCCGTATGCGGCGAGGCTACCGCAGGCCTCGGCGGACCCGCCTTGACGAGCGCTTGATCGGGATATGATGGATGTCAGGATGGGGGATAGGGCTTTCGGCCCAGAGGCAACGCGGGAATGGCTAGTCGTTGCAGGGCGGGCCGTAGGCGGCGATCAAGTCGGCGACGATCGCGTGGCGGGCCGTTGCGGACTCTTCGGGATGGATGCTGATGCAGTTGGCGCCCCGCATCTCGAAACAATTCGCCTTCCGGTGGGTCGCCAGGCTTTGGGAGAGGTCGGCAGCCTCGCCGACGTAAATGTCCGCGTGCCGTCCCCCGCCGCCCGGCTTGCCGGTGCGCTTGGTGATGAAATACACGCCGCCGATCGGCTGGAAGGTGGTCCCGAGCGGATAGGCCTCGAACCGGTACTGCTTGCCGGATCGGCCGGTGAAGGTCACTTCGCCCAATGTCTCCATCACCCCCTCTGGAAGGGTCGGGCGCGCCAGGCCCGCGTTAGGGCTCGGACGCTCGGGCCGCACCCCGTTCGGCCAGTCGCATGAAGCAGGCGGAGCAGAGGCGGCTCGCCGATTCCCGCGAGGCATAGTACACGTCGAGCGGTCCGGTCCCGCAGGCCGTGCAGGCGACGCGCGGCGGCCAGTTTCCCTCTCGATCGCACAGGACGCGGCAGGTCACGAGGCTCCTTCGGCCACAGCCAACCGCGACAGAATAGCCGAATCGGCGAGTCTTGTCATCCCCGTCCGCTGGGAATCCGGCGATCTCCTGTCAGGCGCGTCCGACCGTGCCCGTGCTATGGCACGCACTTGCCGAGCACCTTCGCCCCTCGGGCCTGCGCCAGCGTGCAGGTCAGCTCGTTCGTCGCCCGGCTGGCCGTGGTCAGGCCGACCGAGGCCTCGGCCCACTGGGGAGTGCGCCCGGTGACCGTGAGGTCGCGGGTGGTCGCCGCCAGCCCCTCGAGATATCGCCGGCCGTCATCCACGTTCCGCGAGGCGGTCAGGGCCGCATCGAACGGCTGCGTGCTCACGATCGCCTTGATCGCCTCCGCCCCGAAGGGCCCCTGAATGATAAAGGTCTCCTGGTCCCCGGCGCCGAAGGTATAGGTCTTCCCGGCGCGAATGAAGGACTCCCCGCGGTGGACGTTCGGCACGAGATGCACCACCGTCCCGTCCGCCTGATAGTAGTCCAGCTTCAGATAGCCGTCCCGCTCCGACTGCACCGACACGATCAGGCGATCTCCCTCCAAGAATCGCCCATCCGGCTTGCTGGTCCAGACGCGCACCGCGAAGGAGGGGCGCCCGGGCAGGAGCGGCGCCTGGGCGGCCTCGGCCATCTCTTTGGCTTTGACCTTCTGCCGGAGCAGCTCCTCCACCTCGGCCGGGCTGACCTTGGCCGTGATCGTGAGGCAGATCCTCCGGCCCTGCTCTTCCTCCTTCTCGATTTGCACGGCTCGCAGGACCGCGGCGCTAGCGGAGTGGACGAGATCCTCCTGGGTCACATGGTTCTTCACGGTCGTCGCGGCCTGGACGAAGACCCGATAGCTCTCTACTGCCTGCCGCTGCGCCAGGGCCAGGGCCGTGCGCCTCGCCTTGTCCGGGGTCTCCTCATCCCCATAGGTGTAGCACCCGGTTCCGCGCACCTGATCCAGCGGCTCCCCCTGCGCTGGAGGCGCCGGCGAGACCAACAGGACAACTGGCAGCCCGACGAGCGCCAGCCAGCTCACACCGGATCTCCGCATAGCAGCCTCTCTTTGGTTACGCAACGACGATGGCGCGACCCCGCCACCGGCTCTTGCCACGGTAGACACATCGCCTGCTCGCCCCAGGGTAGGCGCCGGTTAGCGGACGGGCCCGGGGGAGTCCTTCGCCAGCCGCACCGGCTGGTCCACGAGGAAGACGAACTCGCCCGCGTCCGCCCCCAGCCGCCACAAGGCCGGCCGTTGCTCCCGCCTGTGGACCTGCGCCGCGTCGAACACGCGCCGGTCGAGGAACGTGTACAACTCGGACACCGGAATGACGCCGTCGCCGTTGAGATCGGCCGCGCCGATGCCGAGCCCCTCGAGCAGGTAATAGGTGAAGACGCTGTGGGCCCACTCCGGCCCCTCCAGCGCCTTCTGGTCGGCCCCGCCGGCGGTGATGAGCTGGCGCCCGCGCTCCTTCGTGAGCTGGCGCACGTACTGCGCGGACGGCGGCGCCGGGGTCCCCGCGGCCCCGGCGCGGTCCTGGACGCCCGCGATGCCCGCGTAGCACGTGTCCATGAGGAAGAGCACGTGCCGGGCCGGCAGCAACGAGGCGAAGCGCTTGATCTCGTCCATCACGATCGAGGTCCTGTGTAGCCGGTCCAAGTCGGCGTCCACCGGCAGCAGGTACCCGACGATCTCGCGCGAGCCGGTGACGGGCCGGTCCTGCCCGTGCATCGCGAAGAAGATCAGGACCCGGTCGTTCGGCTGTACCTTCCGCGGCAGCTCGTCTCCGAGCAGCTCCCGGATGCGGTCGGCCGTGGCCTCCTCGTTCAGGAGAGGCAGCACCGTGTAGCCCTTGTCGCGGAGGAGAGCCCCGACCGCGGTCGCGTCCTGGACGGCATAGTGGAGCGGCGGGACGTTCCTGTTCCGATACCGGTCAATGCCGATCACGACGGCCCAGGACTGCCCCAGGGCGGCGGCGACCGCGTCGGCCGGCCGCTCCGCGACCGGGCGCGCGCCGCGGTCGGCCGCGAGCTGCTTGAGCTGCTCCTCGGCCTCCTGGATGCGCCGCAATGCCGCCCGCTTGCGCGTCGCGATCACCTCGCGGCGACGCGTGAGCTCCTCCTCGGCCTGTCGCGCCCGCTCCTCGAGCCGGCTCGCCTCGGCCTCTGCCTCGGCCAGCTCCTTCTCCGACCGCCCCGGCCTTGGTCGTCCGGCTTGCGCCTTGGCCGCGTCCGCCACAAACGTCACCTCGCTCCCGCCGGGCGTCAGATGCCACAGTTCGGGATGCTGGACCGGCCGCGGATTTCCATCGTCGAAGGTGGCGACCGCCCAGGCAACATAGGCGTGCAGCTCCGAGGCTGGAATCACACCGTCGCCATTGAGATCGGCCTTGCCCTGGATGCCCTTCAGCAGGTAGTAGGTGAAGAGCCCGTGCCCTAGGTCCGGGCGCTCGATGGACATCTCGTCCGCCGATCCGGCTGTGAGCACCTGCCGGCCCCGCTGCTGGGCCGGCGGCGACGCGCCGGAGGGCGCGGCGACGGCGCTGACCCGCCGGCCCGTGATCCCGCTATAGCAGGTGTCCACGAGGAACAGGACCTGTCTAGCCGGGAGCAGATCCGCTAGGTCGGCGATCAGCTTCATGCTGACGGCGGTCTCCGGCTCCTCGTAGGTCGAGTTGGAGGCCATCAGGTACCCCTGCTCGCCCCGCAGGCCGGTCTTGGTGTAGGCGTTGCCCGCGTAGTAGATCACGACGCGGTCCGCCTCCCCGACCCGTTCGGCGAGGTTGAAGGCCAGTTCTTCGATCAGCGCCGCCCGGGTCGCCTGGTCACCGAGCAGCGACTTGACCTGGAATCCCTGTCGCCCCAGCGCCGCGCCGACCGCGTGCGCGTCCTGCTCAGCGAATCGTAGGGCTGGCGCGCCAGGAGCCTTGGCATACCGATTGATCCCGATGACCACGGCCCAGGAGCGTCCGGGATAGGGCACCTCCACGGCTACCGGCAAGGCCTGGGCCGCCCGCTGCTTGCCTTCCTCCTCTGCCGCTCGCTGCCGTAGCTCCTCGCGCGATGGCTCCGGACTAACCTTGAGTCCCCCGGATGCGGAGCCCGCGAGCGCCCAGAGGTTGCAGAAGGCGACGAGCCAGGCCGTGACCCGCCGGAAGCTCATCCTACGCATCGCGGCTCCCTGAACTGAACCGGCCACCGTCATTGCCCCCGCGCGACGCTGCGAAGGGTCACGCGCTGGATGGACCAGGCCGACGGCGCCGCCAGGGGCTTCCCTCCCCGCGTGGTCGTCCCGATACTCTCGATCAGCCGGCCCAGCTCATTGTCCGGGCCCCTGGCGACGCCCCTGGTCCGGACGCCCTCGGCGTCGAGGACATCCGGGTCCGGGAGCGCCTCCTTCGTAGCCAGCAGGATGTAGGTGTCGGTGCCGAAGGGCTCGCTGATCTGGAGCAGCTCGCGGGGCCCGAGCAAAATCTCCTCGCCCGGCGTCTTCACGTCAAAGGGGATGCGGTTGCCGACGTTGCCCGCCCCCTTTTCCGGGAAGAGCAGGGTGCTCTTGCCATGAGTATCGATGACGAACACGTACACGTACCGGCGCTCGACGCCCCGCCCGCGCATCGCCTCCCGGAGCCGGTCCGGCTCAGCCTGGAGCACCAGCCCGTACACCTCCTCCCCCTGGAGGTCCTCCTGGCCGACGATCCGGCCGGTGCGGGCGTGCCGGAGGGCGAGGCGATAGGGGAAGCGCTCGTCCTCGGCGCTCCCCTTGAGGGTCAGCCAGCCTTGCAGGCGGCTCAACCGCGCGGTCTGGCGTTTCAGCTCCGCCGCGAGCTGCGCGGCCGGCTCGCCCGCCGCCCCCTGGTCCGGCGCCACCCAGTCCGTCCGGATAGGCATCGGGAACTGCCGCGGCGCGTCGGTCTCCGTGACGTTCTTCAGGCTCCAGGCATATTCCATCCTGCCGTCGCGGATGTGTCCGACCAGGAGATAGTCCGCCTCCTCCGGCGCGGCGGCCACTTGCACGGCCCCGGCGGCGGGATCGCCGCTGGGATCGAGGGCCGCGGCCAGGGCCCGCCAGGGCGGCAGGTTCAGAAACAGCTCCGCTTTCTTGCCATCCCCCGGCCCCAGCCTCTCGAGCACCAGGGCCGCGGTCGGCGACTTGCCCAGCCCCTTGCGCTCGCCGCCGGGAGACGACAGCATCCATTCCGCGCCGCTCCAGAACAGGACATGCGTCGGCGACCGCTTCCAGGGGTCCTCGACCCACGTCGCCCGGGGCGAACCCCGGAGCCCGCTCAGCTCCCTGGCCACCCGGGTCAGCCCGGCGAGATCGTCGAGGGGCGGGGCCAGCCAGAGCCGGAGCAGCCCCGGCGACTCCACGCCCCATTTCTCCAGCTCGAAGCTATCGCCAGGCCGGATCTCGCCCCCGGCACCACCCACCAGCTCGGCCTCGCTCCGCCCGACATCGGTGATTCGGGTGACGCGAACCCAGACCGGCTTGTCCGGCGGGGCGCCGAGCTTCCGCAGCTCGCTGCCGGCCGTCAGCCCGACGGCCCAGCCGGCCTGCAGCTCGACCTTCTGCTCGTCCAGCTTCTTGATGACACTCACGACGAGCTTGCCCCCGCCCGCCTCGGCGTCGCCGCCGAAGAGCGCCTGCGCCTGCCGCGCCTCCGTGCCCTGCAGCACCGGCTGCTGGAGCTTGTGGTCCGCCTTCAGCAGCGCGCTGACGCGCGAGAAGATCTGCTTGGCGGGCGCGTGCGGCGAGACCGTGGCGAGGGTCCGCAGCAGCGCGAGCGTGAAGGCGCCATGGCGGATCTTGTGCTCATCCATCGCCTCGAGCGCGGACTCGTCTTCCTGGGCGGCGGAGACGAACAGGGCTCCCGGCCGCTTCTCCGGGGGGCCCTCCACCTCGGTGAAGGGCGGCGGCTCGGGCCCGATCAGCTCGGCCACGTCCCGCTCGTCCTCGGGCCCCACGCGGGACTTCTCCAGGACCGGCGTCGGCCCCCGCGACATGGACCCGCTGTGGCAACTGTCGAAGATCGCCGTGAGCACCGCTCCCTTGTTCAGCGCCTGTGTGTAGAGGCGGGCCAGCTCCTTGTCCCGGATGTCCATCACGCCGGTCTTGAAGTCGGCCGGGACGATGGTCTCGTCCCTCCCGTCCGCCTCCCCCGAGCGCGAGTTCCTGAACCGGGATCCGTGGCCTGCGTAGAAGAAGACGAGCCGATCGCCCGGCTTGGCCGGCTCGATCAGGTGCGACTGGAAGGCGCCGAGGATCCGCTCGCGCGTCGCCGCCTCGTTCTCGAGCAGCAGGATGTTCTCGGGAGGAAACCCGTACCGCTGGATGAGGATCTCGCACATGGCGCGGGCGTCGTTTACGGCGCCGTCCAGATCGGTCCAGATCCCCCGCGAGATGCGCGTCGCCTTGGAGGAGCCGCTCTCCTTGTTTCCCGGCCCGCCGAACGTCCCGAATTGCAGTTGCGGCGTTCCCGACGACCCGTACTTGTTGATGCCGACGAGCAACGCCCGCCGGGATTCCGCCTGACCCTCTCCGGAGAGCGCCACGACAAGCCCGAGCACGGCCAGGCTGCCGATGAACGCCTGCTTGATCGGCATAAAACTCCCTCCGCTACAGGTGAAGCGTCCACTCGACCCCGGTCCTTGCCGGGCACCGGAACTGCCGCGGGCCCCAGACGAGCTCGCTTCCGTCATCGAAGAGGGCCTTGGCATAGACGGTGGCCACGCCCGCCTCCGCATAGCCGCAGGCCGCTCCCCAGGGGCCCACCGCCCCCCGGTAGTTCCCGTCAATGTACACGCCGATGATCCAGGGGGTGCGGTTGTCCACATCCACGTTGCAGTATCGAGAGGAGGCCATCTGGCGGCTCTTCTCCTCGGCCTTCTCCGGAGGGGGCGGCATGTCGGACTTGAGGCTGTTGAGCACGGAGTTGTTCTTGATGTTCTCGTCCTCCCCGCCGCCCCGCCGCTTCTGGGCATGGTCTTCGCCCCCCGCCTGTGTGTCGGCCACCAGCACCACGCTCCCCGCTGCCCTGCTCGTGTCCGCA
>CAZTUO010000167.1:0-7272 GCA_964616355.1 uncultured Nitrospira sp. | reverse complement strand
CCGGTCCCGTGATCGGGACCCCGGAGCACCTTTTGGCACCCATGGCGCGCGCGGCGGCATGGAGCGGGTGGCGATCGACGGCCGCACCGTCTATGTCGAGCGCAAAGTTGGTGACGATCGCCACCGGGAGGCTCCGCGCTCCGCAGACCACGCGCTCGGTTAAGGGAGCCCTGAGGAGAAGACACGCCGGATTAGGATGCGCTACTAAGACGGCTGGAACTGGCCGGTTACGAAGTGGGTGTCCGCACCGAAGGGAGCCATCACGCCCAGCCCGAGAAAGCGACCGTCGCCGATGACAAGCGGCCCGGGGACGGGTTCCTTGAAGACGATTTCCACGTGCCAGAGGCGATGCTTGTCAAATCTGGTCCCCTCCGCGAACGGTTCGACGCGCGCTCCCTTACCCTCGAAGGGCTCGCGCTGGACGCGTATGCTTTCCACGGCTTTCCTAAACTCAGCATGTCGCAAGGCCTGCCGCACTGCCACCGCGGCCCGCAAGAGCTCCGACGAACGCTCGTCTCCCGCTTTTGCTTTTTGAAGTGCCCGTGCCGGGCTTATCCGGCGGCGCGCGGCCTCCGGAAGAGCGGCAGGCGTTACGGTCCGCCACACGCGATACTCGCGATCCACTCCGTAATGACGTAAGAATCCTTCGTCGTCAGCCGAAATCAAGACAGCCCGGATCTCCCCTGTCTCCCTAACAACCACATCCAACCCCGAGAACACCCACCTGACGTCACGGGCATCCAGCCGACAGGTCGGAGGCACCTCGATCAGCACACGGCGAATCTCGCGGTCGGCGTGGTAGTGGCCGATGGATGGCAAGGGGATGATCCGCACGCGATCCTCGACCGGGCCGTTGTTCGTACCATCGGGCTTGCGGCCGACGAGGACGCGCTCAATGTCGGTCGCGCGCACCGGAAGCGCCTTCTTCAGACGTTCCACCGCGCCGTCGCGCAGGCGGACCACCAGCTCCGAGGCGCGCACCAGGGGCCAGGGAGCGAAGACGTCAGGCACCGTAGGCTCCATAAGCCGGTAGAGCAGGCGCACAGGCGGGCTGTCGTAGGAAACTAATTTGAAAACCGGAGCCGGAGGTTTACGAAAGCAGACCTCTTTTCCCTTGCCGTGAAATCGTTCGCCGAAGGCCCTGTAGCGGCGCTCGATGCTGGCCCACGACCCCCGGCAAGGCACCTGGAGAACCGTGCGGCTCTTCCCCGCAGCCGGGCGAAAGACCCGGCCCTGGTACCCTTCCAGAAGTTCAGTAAACTCTCTCTCGTCCAGAACCTCGCCCCAGGCCCACGCCATGTCGATGCCGCGTCCGAACTGGTAAAGGCTCTTGGCCAGGGCGCATATCGCCCGCGCGGGGCCGTCGTCTTCAGCCGCCGCGAGGGGCCACGCGTAGATGAACGAGATCTCTGGCTCAAACAGATAGGGTTGGAAGACCTTGGTCGCTGTGCGAATCTTGGCTATCCGTTGCGCGTCACCCTCGATCCGATCACTGTCGTTGTTCGGCATGTAGAAGAGCACCTGCTGCTTCGCCCGCACATGAAACGGCACCGCGACAATCGGCGGATTCTGCTGCTCGAGCCAAGTGAGGGCATCTCGCTCATTATTGCCGAGCGGGCCACAGATGCCTGCGCCCGCGATCAGGGCCTGGAAAACACGAAAGGGCGAGGGCGGCCAGTCCCCCTGGCCGTGGTAGCACCCGTCGTGCAAACGAATGTAGAGCACTAGTACGTTCATGGCGGGCTATTCAGATGGCATCCCCTCCTCACCGGTTTTCTACGCCAGTAGCCTCTTGGCCTCATCCAAGTTGAATTCGTAGTTTAATCGGGGCCACTTGTCCCCAAAAACACCTGGCCACTTCGCGCGGAAGTAATTGGCCGCATTATCGACGTAATTCTCGATTACCTCTCGAGCCATTGTCACTGCTGCTGGCTCTCCCCGTCGCGGCACCTGGTACCAGGTATCGCCGTCATCCGCGTAACGGAGCAGGCACCCCTCCCGGAAAAACAGTTCGATATCTTCGGTGGCAGCCGTCAGGGCCAAGCCAAGCAGGTATCTCCGGATGGTATCTGTCTCTTCAGTGCTCGCGCCCCGCGGGCCTCGCAAGGCGACGAGATTTACGATTACCTCTCGTTCGATGCGGCCTCCGTCTCTAACCAGCACCCCGCCGAGAACCCTCGCCTCCGGATTCGGCGCTCCGTCTCGGTACTGGGGAATCTTGGTCTTGCGGAACGTCGCAGGGGCATCAGCAAGTCCTCTCTCGGAAAGATCTATCTTCTTCGCTTTCGCCTCCCTCCTGAGTTCCTCCTGTTGCTCCTCGTCCAACAGTTTCCACACCGAGTTGAACTGGGCGGCCGCGTGGAACACCTCCACATTCCAGGCCCGGACGATGGAGCGGACCAAGCGCGGGCGCTTCTCCCCGGTCTCTCCCCGCGAGTCCCAGACACCGAAAACCAGCGACGTAGGCGCGATGGCGCAAAGCGGCTCTGCGTTTCCCTCCCGGAGCTTTTTGAAGGCGGGGTCGACGAGTCTCCTAAGGTCCGGCGAGGACTGTACGACAGCGTCAGCAGCGCGATGCGCCAGATCGAGCAGCGAGCGCGTGACCTCCCGCGGGTGTTGGCATTCCACCTTCTTTCTTCTCTTATCTCCAGTCTGTGCATTCTTCCGGCAGGCTTCACATTCCCCACACGCTTCTTTCCGGATGATGATCTCGATCTGTGGCACGAGCCATTTGTCCGGGTTCTTAGAAGCCGACTTGAAAATCGGCTCGAGACGGTTGGCCTGCGATCCGACGCTGTCGATTGTCGCCACGCGGGTGCCGTCCGAGAGGATATCGATGTTGTAACCGACGTCCGCGTAGGTAGGCGGGAAGATGATCCCGCTTTCCTCCACGGGAAGCAGCCTCTGTTTCAGGCGAACCGCCACGGGTCCGTCTGGGTCCAGGGCCCAGCTATCCAGGAGTTTCTCATCAACCTGCTGCAAGGGGTTGCTACTCGTCATATGGCTACCTCCTCTTGTGCGAATGTCACAACCTTGTTCTGCCCCGCTTTCTTAAGTGTGAATCTGAAGATCCTGAGCGGAACTCCCACGTAAATCCCACCGAACGCCGCCCGCGCAAGAACCGGTCGCACTGGGCCCTTCCAGACGCCGTACCGCACTTCTTGTGGCTCGAACTCGTCAGGCCGCGCATGCTCAAGGCCAATTGCCCCGAGCAGTTCGACGACGGGCGACGCCTCAACGCCATGGCCTTGATCGTCTGGCGAATACCCGGCGTCGATCCCCGTCCATGCTTTGCGAGCGTCAAACTTGAAACTGCTTCCCCCGAGTGGGACGATCACGCCGAAGGGGTCGCGAAACATTTTCTCTTTCTCTTGCTCTTCATTCCAGAGCTGGCGGATGGCGGACTTCATTTGCTGAACAATGTCCGCACTGTTTTGCTGTCCCGCAAACAGCTTGAACGGGTTTCGAGAGGATCCGTCGCACAGGTGCGTAATATCAAGGCGACGGCCGTTCCGCGCGAGCCGAATGGGAAGAGTCTTACTGTCGGCCTCCCGACCGGGGAACGTGCTGACCCTACAGAGCCGAATCTCCACCGCGTTTTTAGCGCCGGCGGACGATGATGTGTCTGCGTATCCGGGCGGCGCGAGGCGCTGTAACTCTGCGTAGGCAACAAACTCCAGCACAACGCGAAACGGGTTCTCCGTGCCCCCAGCGCACAGTTCGAAACGGGTTTCAGGTTCATCCGCCCAGTTGAACCCTCCTTGGGCGTTTCCGAGCAACACCTCGGCAGCCTCAAGGAAGCCGAGACTGGCAAATACCTGCCCCGGATTGAACAGATCGACGGGAATCGACGCCTGCGCCATCACACAGCTCCGGCTAGAGCGCGGCCGTCGTTGTCGCCCGAGGCCTGCTGGTCGGCCGCGCGCAGCAGCGCCTCCCACCACGCGAGCCCCCAAGGTCCCCAGCGATCCTGCAGGCGCACGAACCGCATGGCGATCTCGGCGGCCTTTCCCTCGAGGGCAGAGGGTGGTGCGTCCTCGCAGCCGCTGGTGCCGATCAGCGGCCGCGCAAACCCGTGGTGCGCCGCGATGAGATGCAGCACGAGGTCGCGGTGCTCCTCCGAGAGCTTCCGGATCCGCTCGTCATTCTCGACTCGAAGAAGCGACCCAAGCTCGTGTCGATAGCCATCGAGCAGCGCGTAGTCAATGGGACCTTCTGTCTTCGCGTACACACCGCCGTTCGGCGCATGGAACGCGCGCTGCCATCGTTCTGCACGTTTGCCCTCGTCGTGAAGGCGTGCAGCGAGAGCGATCACGTCGACCAACGCGTCGTCGAGACCCAGCGCCTTCGCGAGGCTGCGGACACGCTTCTCGGTCCACGACTCGTGCTCATCCAACAGTTGCGGCTTTGCGGCCGAGCGGTCTTCTTCGGTCGCCGCACTGTTCCGCCACTTCTCCACGATGATCCAACGGGTCGCTTCGCCGTCCTCCGTCACAACCGAGGCGAAGCGGAACCGTTCGCGCCAGTTTCCCTCTGACGAGACGGCCGGAGGCGCGTCAATGCTCCGCACCCGGAACCCGACCACACCCTCTCCAATCCAGTCTTGACCGTCGTCGGCCGTCTGAGGCAAGGCATCTACCCTGTCGTCGAGTAGGCCGTCCTTCAGTCCACCGAGGCGCGCATCGACGACGAGTATGGCGCCCGCGAGTAGCCTGAACAACTCTTCCTTTAGCCTGAACAACTCTTGCTTGTCCTTCTCGCCTTCGCGCAAATCCAGCTCCGCGAGCTTGAAGGACTTCCGCAGCCCTCCGTCCGGCTGGAGGGCGAAGGCCACCACGTCCTCGTCGCGAAGGCCAGGCTCGGCCGCGGCGTCTTCCTGCACTGGTCGTCGCTCGCGCACTTTCCTGGCGCGAGCGGCGATCCACTTCACGACCAGGGAAGTTTCGGTCTCGAGCAGCTCGCTCGTATGCGGGGGCGCGGCTTCGAAAAAGGCCTCGATTTCCTTCTCCAGCGGTGTTGCTCCGCCTCTCCGAACAGGGAGATACGTCCGCCAAACTACCGCCGTCTGCGGTGGGTCGTCCTCGATCCAGCCTCGCAGCCAGGGCTGGATGTCGGGACGCCCTGTGTGCTTTTCGAGGGACGTCATGGCCCAGGCTTCGATCAATGGTCGCGTCAGCGCGGGACGAAGAGGCTCTGGCGTGGTCGCGTCGGCGAGGATCTCCTTCAGGGCCTCGTCGCTCGCGGCGCGCGATTGCAGATCTCGTAGGGCGCCGGGACTGGCTTCTTTGGTTCCGTCGGCGCCTCTGCGAAGATGCTCGAACGGCTTCTGCCGGTTCTCCCATTCGCGCACTTTCTTCTCGTATCCCTCCAAGCGCTTGCGCTCCTTCTCGTCGAGTTCCTCGCCGCGTGTCCGCTTGGCAAGTGCTTCCTGTTCCTTCTTGTTCGCCTGCGGCTTCGGCTCGATGACCACGACGACCTGCGCCTCCCCAAGGCCTCGCCGGTTCACGCGGCCGAGGCGCTGGACCATCCGCTCCCATGCGACAAGGTCGCAGACCATGTGATCGGCATCGAGGTCGACGCCCACTTCGCCGGCGGACGTCGCGAAGAGGAACACGGGGCCACTGCGCTCGACTGTGCTGCCCGCGATGAAGCCGAGGCTCTTCAGCCGCTGCTTCGCTCCTTCGCGTTCGAAAACGCGACGGCCGCCCACGAAGAGCTCGGTCTCGATCTTCACTTGGGCCTTGCCCGCCCGTTTGTCGCCATTGGCAAGCTGCTCAACCGCTTCTTTGGCCTTCCGGGCGACCTCTCGACTGTCGGAGTAGACGAGAATACCCACCGCACTCTTGCCTTCCTGCGTGAGCGTCCACGCGCGCTTCGCCAACGCGTCCTCCAGCTTGTTCTCTCCATCGAGTGCCTCGATTCGCAGCGACTTCTTAGCGTGCAGCCGCTTCTTGACCACTTCGTGCCCGTGGTCATCTTTCGTCAATTCAATCACGCTGTTGCCCTGCGTGCGGCCTGTGGCAGAAAGGGTGATGACCTTGAATGGCGGCACGCACCTGCGAAGCGCTTCGTCACGTGCGCGAAAGGCCAAGTCCGTGTCGATACGTCGCAGGAGGTGCTGGAACGGCGGAACCAGGTGGGCTTCGTCGAGAACCACCAGGGAATCGACGCCCAGAAGCCCCGCGTGGTAGGACCGCATTTTTCGGGACACACCGTAGCCCTCAAAGAGCAAGCGCGAACCGACCATATCCACCGTTCCAACGATGATCGCGGGTACTGCCGGATCTTCCAGCCACTCGCGGTTGTCGACGTACTGGCCGCGGAGGGTAGAAATGGGTAGAGCTCGTTCGTTCAATTGCAGCGCTCTTTTAAGCGGGGGTGTGTTCTCTACCCATTCCCGCAATCTCATCGCCTCCTCTGTAGCCTGATCAATGACTGCTCGCCGGTCGACGATGTAAACCAGGCGACGGGGCACTGGACCGCCACAAGCCCGTGCCACCAGCCAGATGGCCATCACCGACGTCTTCCCAAGCCCGGTTGGAATGTCGATGAGTTCCGGGATGCCGGCCTTGAGCATCTGCTCAGACAGCCTCTCCTGCCATGGGAAAAGCGTTTCATCCGACCCAAGGCCCAGCGCCCTATGAAGCAGTTCCTTCGGATCCGAAGCCGTCATCTATCCAGCCCTCGACAGGTCGCCAGAAAGCGCTTCTGGTCAGCGATCCGGCACACCCCGTAACCCAACTATTGCCCTGCAGCCAGCGCCACAGGCCCCATCCCCGGCTTGCCGGAGTCCGAGAGCGCGCAGGTATGACGGAGCGGGCCGCATTTGTGCAGTGCGCCGAATCGGTGGCCCAACGACCAGGCGTTGCCTAACGTGCTCTCCCTGTTCATTAACACCTCCTTGGACCAGCAGCCGGGCACAACATTCCCCCCACCGGCACCCCGGTGGTCCGGATTGAGAAGATCATACCCCAAAACGAGTTTCAACGTGTTGACTGCCTATCTGCTTATTGAAATCGTACATCCTCTACCAGTGACCCCACATCGGCTCCACGGGTTCGTCCGCCTGGGGAAGGAACCAGCGTTCTGCCCCCCTGCCGTGGGGGT
Organism: uncultured Nitrospira sp.; assembly: GCA_964616355.1. Taxonomy (GTDB): domain Bacteria; phylum Nitrospirota; class Nitrospiria; order Nitrospirales; family Nitrospiraceae; genus CAZTUO01. Next base: position 165 of record CAZTUO010000167.1, on the reverse strand, counting down.
AAACGGGGTCGGGAAGCAGGGCTCATTCGGTTCTTGGGTTCAGCCTGGCGAGTGAAAGCGAGAGAGCGCAAGCGCAGTCAATCGAACTGCAGGTCGGGTCTGCGGGGCAACGCCTAGCTCGCTCCACGCCCGCCGCTGTTCGTTCCAGTCGATCACCGAGTCCAG
>CAZTUO010000166.1:4288-7277 GCA_964616355.1 uncultured Nitrospira sp. | reverse complement strand
TGCCGATGTTCTTCTCGTAGGCTTCCTTGGCCGATTTCTTGTCCTTGACCAGCTTTTTCACCTCGAGCTTCTCTTCCACGGTCAACTGGCTGGGATTGTCCATCGCTTTGAACGCAAGCGCCGCCTTCTTCATCACCCCTTCCAAGCCTTGCATGGAAACCGCGGCGACCACCGAGACGACAATACAGGCGAGCGTGAGCCCGGTGGCAAACTTCCAGTTGTCCCGCATGGCACCGGAGCGTCTGCCTCTCCTGGACATAAGCCCCCCTCGGGAGCGCCAGTGTACTCCAATTCCCAGGCCGGTGCAAGAACTCGTCGCGACTGCTCTCTCGCAGAGGCGACGGCAGGACCGCGTCACGCGACCTGCAACATCCGCTTGACATTCCGGAGGCTCGCGGCTATCGTAAGGTCAGGTTTCTAGACTAAAAGAAGGAGGGCCCGCCCAGCGGTCTTCTGCCGACCGCTGCCGCACGAGACCATGGCGACGATTCACTATGACATTGGCGGGCTCCGCGTGAGCGTTCGAAGCCGAATCGAGGAACTCCGTCCCGTCTTGGAAACCCTCTTTCCCCGCTGGTCCGGGGAGGACGACGGCTCCTCGCCGATCCACCTTGACATCGCGGCCGACGGCGACGGTTTTTCCTTGAACGGCGTCGGGGAGCCCTACCACACGCCCTCCTCCGACACCCTGATCCCCGCCCTCGAGGTTCGCATCAGAGCCCTGTATCTCGCGCGGGCCGGCGAGTCGCTGCCGCTGCATTCGAGCGGCTTTCTCAACGCCAAGGGCGAGGCGGTCCTCATCCTGGGACCGTCCGGCGCCGGGAAGACCACCCTGTTGTTGAAGGCCCTCGTCGCCGGATCCCACGGACTCTCCGACGACCTTCATCTCTGGGATCCGGTCACCGGCGTGGTCACGGCCTATCCGAGAGCCTACTCAGTCCGGGAAGGAACCTTCGACGCCTTTCCAGATCTCACATGGATGGCGGCCGGCGTTCGGCCTTCGCGGTGGAACCACCAACGCCTGTGGTACATCCATCCCGGCCGATCGGCCACGTTCTCCCCGCCGAGGCCCGTGAAGCTGGCGGCGCTGGTGCTCCTCTCGCACACGCCGGGGGACGACTCGCTACAGCTCGTGCCACAGTGGCAGCGGCTCTCGGCTCTCCTGCCCCATATCTGGGCTGACGAGATGGTCCTGCTCGACGGACAGATCCCCACCATTCTGCGCGCGTTGACGAAGATTCCCGTCTGGCGGGGCACCGCTGAAGCCACCCTGAGAACATTTCTCTCCGACAGTAACGGGGCTGGGCCAGTCTGCTCGGCCGCTGCGTCCCACCGAGACCAGGAGGCAATCGTATGAGCCACCATCGCGAGCCGGAGACCATGGGACCCGAGCCGCCCGCGTCTGCGGCGAACCTGCCGGACGAAGCCATGCTTGCGGAGATCAATCCGGGACGCCGCGAGTTCGTCAAACGCCTGCTGATCACCACGGGAGCCACGGTCGCGATGATGACCTCGCTGTCGATCCCCGAAGTGATGGCCAAAGGGGGGAGATCGCCCGGGGCAGGGACATAAGGGCGAGCGGTGACGGTGTCTGTGTCAGCCCGGTATGCTGGCGCCATGGTGCCCGTCGAACCAGGCCATTGGGTCCCGAAACCGCTGTCCGGCTTACGCTTTCTGGAGGTGGAGGACGGCTCCATCATCCTCGACCCTGCGGGCAGAAAGATCCACTCGCTGAATGCCTGGGGGACGATCGTCTGGTTGTTGTGCGACGGCCGGCGGTCGGCGCAACGCATCGTCGAATTGACCGGCCGCCAGAACGAGCAGCTTCGTGCGTCAGTGATCGAGGTCCTGGAGACCCTCAGACGAGAGGGCCTGGTCGAGGCCCTGCCTATTGGAGACTCTGCCAAGTAAGCCACCCGCAGAGGACATGATCCGGTTCCTCACCCCGGATCCTGACCGACAACACGATCCGACCCTGCACGTCACGCTCGCGGACCTGGTGAAGGGGAGACTGGGGCCCGCCCTGTACGAACGCCTTTCCAAGGCCGGCCTGCTTTCCCAACTCCCTCCAAATCAACAGAAGGTCTTGCGGGAGGCCTACCTCGGCAACGCCCAGCGCAACCTTATCCGGGAACATGAATTGCGTCGGGTTGTCGCTGCGCTCGGCCGCCGCCGAATTTCGGCGATGCCCTTGAAAGGGGCGATCAGCCTCCTGGAGCCCATCTATTCTTCCCCGTCCGTCCGCGTCATGAACGACCTCGATCTCTTGGTGAAACCCGACCACCGCCAGATTGCAATTGACTGCTTGACGGAACTGGGCTACCGCCCCAAAACGAAGGAGCTGGTGCTGCTCGATGCGGAATATCCGATGGAGCAGGGCGGCATCACCGTGGACCTTCACTGGCGCCTCTCGAGGATCGCGCCATTCGGCGACGCCGAGCCGGTCTGGGACAGAGCGCAACCTCTCGATGGTCCGTGGGGCACCCTGTTCCTTCCTGCACCGCTTGACCAATTCTACGTCCGGTTTCTCCACGATACGCTCCAGGACCACCACCTGCACAGGGTCCACCTGTGGCAGGCCTACGAAGCCGCCCTGCTCTTCCGTCGCCTGGAGGCCCGCCGGGAGGTTCCCCCTCTGCTTGAGCGGGCTGCCCACGACGGGTTAGCCCTCGTTCTGGGCATGTATCTGGCACAGACCGACCGATTGTTTCCTTGCATCAGCAGGCCGGAAGAGCCGGCGCTCCGGACAATCCTAGATCGGGGCCGATCCGAGATCCGCGCGCTTGACGCCCTCGGCCCCCTGCCCAGGTTTCTCCACTTTGCAGTCGGCCGCGATCTGCTGCTCCGCCTCAGAAGGCAGGCCCTCGGCGGATACCGGCACGCGTTCGTGCAGGTCATGTGGCGCGAGAGCACACTGGCAGAACCCACGGACGTCGTCCCCCCCACGCCCGTATCCCGGCTTGTGCACCTCTTGAAGCTCGCCGCGCTC
>CAZTUO010000166.1:0-4254 GCA_964616355.1 uncultured Nitrospira sp. | reverse complement strand
CTCCCGCACCCCAGAGATCCTTCGAACCCTTGACCAGGCTTCCCCGGGCGGCTACGATGCTGCATCTGGCGGGATGCGTATGCAGGGGGGCGACTGAGCCGGCAAGCTCGGTCGGTGGCTCCCCAGCCAGGAGTCCAGGACCGCCGATGAAATTCGACATCGGCACGGCGGTGGTAGCGCGCCGGTTTCAGAGGCGCCGGCGACTGGTGGCGGCTGCCGTTGCGCTTGCGGTCGCGGGCTCGCCAACGCTGGTGGTCCTCGCGCAGTCCGATGTCGCCAGCGGGTTGCTGCCTCATCTCTTCATCGCGCTGGCCGGCACCTTCGTTCTGATCGCGGTCAGCGTGTTTTACGTCCTGTACCGCTGCCCCAACTGCAATGCGCGGCCCTGGGGCCGGACGCTGATCGGCTTGAGCGCGCGCCGGTGCCCCTCGTGCAAGATCGGATTGACGGTTCCGGATCTCAAAGAAGAGCCGTAGCGTGAGCCCACGCGGTCTCGCTCGAAGGAGAAAGGAGCCTCCATGGACGTGATCAAGCCCATCCTTGCGGCGTACCTGAACCCCCTTCCGATCTGCTTTACGCTGTTCGCGGTCGGCACTGTCCTGCTCTGGCTATCGGACCGGACCAGGGCCGGGCGGTGGCTGGTAACGATCGGCCTGGTGCTCCTGGCCGTGTTCGGCGAAGGGACGTTGTCCTCCCATCTGCTCATGCCCCTGGAGCACCGATACCAGGAGATCGACCCGGGCACGCTTCGTCAGGATGTCGCCTCGCCGGTCCCGTACGTCGTCGTGTTGAGCGCCGGCCATGTCTCCGACCCGCAGGCGCCGCTGGCCAGGCAGATCACGTGGATGGCGCTCGTGCGGCTCATCGAGGGCATTCGCCTCCACCATGCCTTGCCGGGGAGCAAGCTGGTCCTGTCCGGCGACTCCGCCTACGATCCGGTCCCGGAGGCCGCGGCCATGGCCAAGCTCGCCCAGGAACTGGGGGTGAATCAAGGCGATCTCATCGTGGATCCGCTGGCCAAGAACACCGAGGAGCAGGTCCAGCGGGTCCAGGCGATCGTCGGCACGGCGCCCTTCATGCTGGTCACCTCGGCCCTGACTATGCCCCGCGCCATGGGGCTGTTCGTGAAGGCCGGTCTCCATCCCATCCCCGCCCCTGTAGCCTATTATCTAAAGGAACGCCCGTCCAACGCGAGCTTCAACCTCGTCGACCATTTCCCGCGCGCGCAAAGCTTCCGCATCGCCGAGCACGCCCTGCATGAGTACCTGGGAATGGCTTGGTCCACGCTCCGGGGCAAGATGTAGGCTCGCGCCGGCCGCTCAGCCCGACCCCATCCATTGGGCCCAAAGCCGCTCGAGATTCTCGCGCTCGGCGGGCCAGGTCCACCCATCGAGCGGGACCGGTCTGGGGCGCCGCTCCCTCTCCCGACGCACCGAGAACGGCGCAGCGGACAGCGTCGCCACCACCGTCACCGCTCCGTCGCGATCGGTCCGATAGAGCCGGATGCCCGCTCGTTCATACGCGCCCAGGACCTCCAGGGCCGGATGTCCGTAGGGGTTGTGCCGCCCGACGGAGATGACCGCAATCTCCGCCCCGATGGAACGAACCCACTCGAGATCCAGCGAGCTCCGCGCGCCGTGGTGGGGCACCTTGACCACCGCGGCCCGGTGCGGGCTCCGGGCCTGCCGCAGACGCGCGAGCCCTTCCCGCTCGAGGTCGGCGGTGAACAGCACCGCCTGCGGCCCACAGTCCAGCCGGGTGACGACGGAGAGGTTGTTCAAGAGGGTCCCGGTCTTCGTACCCGCAAGATCCTGACGTTCCGGGGCCTGGCCGGCCGTCCCGTGGTCAGCGGGCGGATTCAGGACATCCAGCCGGCAGGAGCCGGTTGACAGGATACGGTCGCCCGCGTGGACGATCCGCTCCGTCAGACCCCGCCGCGCCAATGCTGCTTTGAGCCGAAGATAAAATGCCTCGTCCCTCTCGACTCCATTGCTCCAGTAGGCACCGACCGGAAAGGCGTCGAGCACCCAGGCCAGCCCGCCGACATGGTCGAGCTGGGGATGGGTCGCGATCACGTGATCGAGCCGCCTGATCCCCCGGTCCCACAGGTACGGGCCGACGACCGCCCGGCCCATGTCCACCGTGTCGTAGTGCGCCCCTCCGTCAATCAGCACGGTTTGGCCATCGGGCAGCTCGATGACCGTCGCGTCGCCCTGCCCGACATCCAGAAACGTGACGCGCACCGTCTCCCCGTCCAGGCCCGTCCTCGGAGACCAGAACCACCAGCCCAGCAGGAGCGCGACCCCGAGCGCGGCAATCGCCCGGGCGCGCCGGCCCGCCGTCCGGCGGACGGCGAGCCCGAGCAGCACGTAGAATCCCGCGATGGCCGGGATCGTCGGCGAGGCCACGTGCCATTGCGCACCGGGGGCAGCCGCCAGCCAGGCGACCGCGTCGGCCAGCCCGTCGTAGAGCCGCTGGATGAGCGCTCCGGCAGGCAGCCCCTCCGCGCCAGTCAGCACCAGCCAGAGGGCCGATCCCAGTCCCAACGGCACCAGGATGAACCCGACCACGGGAACGACGAGGAGGTTGGCGACCAGCCCGAGCCAGGCAACCTGGTTGAAGTAGTAGGCCACCAGCGGCGCCGTCGCGAGCATCACGCCGCCGGTGATCGCGGCGTACTCGCGGAGCCAGCGCCGGAGGGACCAGGCTGGCGGCGGCTCCGGCATCGCCTCCTGCGCCGGCTCAGCACTCCGTTGCATGACCCCCGCGATCGCCAGCACCGAGAGTTAGGAGAGCTGGAAGGAGATGTCATAGAGCGCCACCGGCTCATGCAGCAGGATGAGCCAGGCGGCGGATGCCAGGGCTAGGATCAGCCGGTGCCCGCGGCCCAGCCATACGGCCAGGAGGAAGACGAGGATCATGACCAGCGAGCGCACGGTGGCCACCTCGGCCCCGGCCAGCAGGGTGTAGAGGACCACTGGCCCGGTCGTGAGCAGCGCGGCCAGGCGCGTGACCGTGATCCGGCGCGACAGCGCCAGCAGCCAGACGGTCGGGAGGTGCCGGCCCAGGACCTTGGCGCAGGCAAACGCGAGGAACGCGATGAGGCCGAGATGGGAGCCGGAAATGGACAGGATGTGGACCGTGCCCGTGGCCATGAACCGGTCCCGCACCTCCGGGGCCAGGTAGCCGGGCTCGCCAATGATGATCCCGAGATAGAGGCCGAGCGCCGTGCCGCTCAGCGTGGCAACGGCGGCCTCCCGGATCCGGTGGCGCCACCCTTCGACCCATCGCCACGCCTGCCACCGGGAGAGCTCGGAGCGAGCCAGGACGGCGACCTGCCCGGGGCCGGACAGGGACGCCACGGCCCCGATGCCCCGGCGTGCGAGCGAGGCTTCGAAATCCGCGCCGCCGAGGTTCGCCGGACCGGACGGCGCCCGGATCCGCGCCGTGACGACCACCTGATCGCCTTGCCCGAGCACCCGGTCCGGGTCGCGCCAGGTCAGACGCAGCCGTCCCTGGACCGGGCCGGAGTCGGCGAGGCTCGGGCCGAGCTGGGACACCGAGAGGACGGCCACGAGACGCCCGGGCGCGTAGCGGACCGGCTCGACGACGGTCCCGACGATCGTGACCGGCTCCGATCCGGCCGCCTCGGCGAGCGGCGGCGCGGACTGGAGCCAGGCCGCGCCGGTCCAATACACCACGCCAGCCAGAGTCGCGCCGTAGACCAGCAAGCCCTGGCGGACCGTCATGCGCTCCGCCCATTCCAGTCCCGTCAGCGCGAGCCCGCCGAGCAGCAGGAGCAGGAGGCTCAGGGCGGGAAGAGAGGGAAGGTAGGACCCCAGAGCCAGTCCAACAAGGAACGCGGCCGTGACCGGCAGCAGCATGCGCGCCGCGGGCAGACCCCGGGGCCGCTACCGGCACCCGATCCGGGCCCGCACGACCCCGGCCAAGTCGTCGGCGACCGACCGGATCAACGATTCCGGCTCGCCCTCGACCATGATCCGGAGTAACGGCTCGGTACCGGAGTAGCGCACCAGGACCCGCCCCATCCCGTTCAACCTGGCTTCCGCGTCCTGCAGCCCCCGGCGGACCTCGGGGATGTCCTCCAGCGCCGGCTTCGCACTCACCTTCACATTGAGCAGGACCTGCGGCACCGGCTTCATCGAGCGGGCCAGTTCCGACAGCGGCCGTCCCGTGCGCTTCATCAAGGTCAGGAGCTGCAGCCCGGAGATCAGCCCATCGCCCGTGGTGTTG
>CAZTUO010000165.1:0-7286 GCA_964616355.1 uncultured Nitrospira sp. | reverse complement strand
AATGACCGGCTGCAGCGCGGTCAAGGCCAGCGCCTTGTCGGCGATCGCAGCCGCCACGATCGTCCCGGCTGAAGCTTTCAAGAATTGCCGACGTGAAAGGAACATTGTGACAACCTCCTGAAACTGGTTAACGGCTGGCAACGCCAGCCACCTCACCGCTCGCGGACTGACTCAGGGATAACCCCCGCCTCACCTCCTTTCCCTCCTTGACTTGCCGCCATTCCGTCCCCAAGGCTGACGGAACTTTGGCGCAGGACAACACGTTGGGAGGAAAGCAAGATCAACTCCAAACGGGTGGCCCTGAGGCGCGGCGGCGAAGGCGTTGAAATCGCGAGGAAGTTAGCGGTGAAGCCCGCGACGCTCTCAGCCAGAGAAAGCAGAGCGTGAAGCGATGGTGTCGGCTGAACGAGCGTGAGAGAGTCTTAACCAGATTTGTTCAACCCAATCAGCCTCTTAGAAGATCTTAACCATGTTACCATGGGGTAACGCCAGGCCCCTCATTTGTTACTGGCGGGAATCTGATCCAGAGAGCAGACGACAGGGTCACAACGGACACGGGCCGCTTCAACCCATCCGCCCGCACAGCTCGATCGCCCAGACAGGGGTTTGGCTTGACACGCTGGGACACCACCAGTAGAATCGGCTTCCCTTCTCTCGGATCGGCGAGCGGGAATAGCTCAGTGGTAGAGCATCGCCTTGCCAAGGCGAGGGTCGCGGGTTCAAATCCCGTTTCCCGCTCCATCCTTACCCCTTCTTTTTCAATGGCTAACGCACTTGCATCCTGACGCAATCTCCGATCGGGGATTGCAAAAGGGGGCCTGCCTGTCGTAGGGGGGTGGCTGACGGTCAAGGGCTTCTCGGGGACGCGCCGGCGCAAGCTGGTCCGCCGTCCGGCCTACTCTCGTCAAGCAGCCCGATGCCGACGAACCGGCTGCGAATAGAGTCGAGGATGACGCGGCGCAAGCGCTCGCGATAAGGGGCCAGGCTCTCGTCGCGGAGATAGCGGTCCACGGTCCTCGGCAGCCTCCGCCACCAGGCCCGGGCGAACGTGCGGGCGCCACAGGCCGTGCCGCCTCCCTCCTGGAGCATCCGCCGCACCTCCCGCTCGAAGAAGCCGACATGGAGTTCTTCGTCCTCCAGGATCGCGGTCAGGTCCGGGCGCGTGGCAGCCAAGAGCTTGGCGAACTCCAGCCCCAGGGCTTCATACCCGTACAGGTGGACGGCCAGCGCCCACCACTGCGCAGGGACCCGGGGCAGGATCGGCTCGTGCCGGGAGCGCACACCGAGCAACGTCTCGAACCGGCGCAGGTGGTCCCGCTCATCCTCCTCGTGACGCCTGAGACACTCCCGCATGTGCGGCGGGACCTGCTGCATCTGCGCGGACCGGACCGCCCGAAGCGCCATCGCCTCGGCCCGGAGAAAGCGCTCGAGCAAGGCGCGCTCGCAGCTCCCGGGAAGAACATGCACTAACGGAGTGGGTGTCACCGAGGCGGCTCTAGCGGGCCGGCCCACTGCCCTTTGATCCGGACGACGTCCACCAGGTTGTTGGGTGGCCCCAAGTCGGCCATGAGCTTGCTGTCAATCCGGTCGTTGTCCACGTGGACCAGTCTCGGCTCGCCGATCCCCGGCGGCTTGTACCAATACCAGCCGGGACAGGTCGGCCGCTCGTCGGTCCAGACCGGGACGATCCGGGCCAGCTCTCGCTCCAGCGCCTGCTGCACCGCGTCGGCGGGGTGGCTGCCCACCCAGGGTTTGATCGCCTCGTACAAGGCCTGAGCCTTGGCTCGCAGGGTCATGGCGTCGCGGCTCCCTTCACGGCGCCGGCACGTCCTACCGCTTCCCCAGCGGGGTTTCACTGATGAGCCGGTCTCCCAGGTAGAGGGCCTGCTTGACCGCGCGGCCGGACTCGTCGAAGGAGAGAATGGTCAGGGTATCTTCGGAAGGGAAGTACTCTCGCCAGAGGCCATGCACGCGGCCGCCGCGGCATTCGACCTCTTTCCAGATTCGCGCCTTCCGGCGGTCCCCGTCGTTGCGGTAGGCCCGGAACAGACCGTCTCGGCCAATGGTCATGCAGACCTCGGCCATGGACCGGCTCACGACAGCCCGATCCACGGCGACGGGCTTGCCCTGGGCGTCGAAGAAGGTCACCGTCGGCGGCCCGCTGTCCGGCCGCTCCCCCTTGAGGCAGCGCTCGTATTCCTCCCCTTGCAGCCCGCGGCAACCCGCTTCGAGCGGCCCAGCGCCAGGAAACAGCCAGAACGGCCCTAGCCCAACCAGCCCGATGATGAAGAAGCGGACAGTCACGGTGAAGGTTTCCTTCCCCAAGACCGATACGCCAAGTCTTCTTGGAAATCAAGCGGGGCTTCCCCCTTAGCAGACCGGGCGAAAGCCCGTCGGTCCCGGGGATCAGCCGCCGGACAGATCACGGGGGGACTTCGGTACGATGTTCTTCTTCCGGATGAGCCGCGACAGATATGTCGGTTGGAGCTGTAAGGACCGTGCGGCCTTGAGCCGGCTACCGCCGGCGCGCTCGAGGGCCCGGAGAATGACCGTCCGACTGTGTCGCTCCATGGCCTCGTGATACGGCAGGTCCTCGTCCTCAGCCGCCACACAGCCATCCCTCCGGGCCAGCGCCTCCGTGGCAGAGAGCCCCAGGTGCTCCGGACCGATGGCCCGCTCCGGGCACAAGACGACCGCCCGGGCGATCGCGTTCTCCAATTCCCGGATGTTCCCGGGCCAGGGATGCCGAATCAGGGCGTCCTGCGCCTGCTTGGTCAGGCACAGCTCGGGCCGCTTCGCCTCGCGCGCAGAGCGCCTCAGAAAGAACTCGGCCAGGGGCAGGATGTCCTCCTGCCGCTCCCGGAGCGGCGGCAGGGTCAGCGTGATCACGTTCAGGCGGAAGAAGAGGTCCTCACGGAATTGCCCGGCCTTGACCGCCTCGGGGAGATTCCGATTGGTGGCGGCGATGACCCGCAGGTTCACGCGCACGGGGCGCGTGCCGCCGACTCTGGTGAAGGTCTGGTCCTGCAGGACCCGCAGCAGCTTGGTCTGGAGCGCGAGCGGCATGTCCCCGATTTCGTCTAGGAAGACCGTGCCGCCGTGGGCGACCTCCAGCTTGCCTTTCTGCAGGCGGTCCGCGCCGGTGAAGGCGCCTTTTTCGTGGCCGAAGAGCTCATTTTCGAGCAGCGTCTCGGTGAGCGCCACGCAGTTGATGACCACGAACGGCTGGGCCCGGCGCGGGCTCCATTGGTGGATCACGCGGGCCAAGAGCTCCTTGCCCGTGCCGCTCTCGCCGAGCAGCAGCACGCCGGCACAGGACTGCGCAGCTCGTTTGGCAAGCTCGACCACCGATTGGAGCGCTGGGCTCGTGCCCACGATCTGCTGGTACCGCGCCTCCGATTCCCCGCGCAGGTAGTCCACCTGGCGCCTCAGCGACTCCTGCTCCTGGGCCCGGCGGATGGCCAGCTCCAGATGGTCGCCCTCGAGCGGCTTCGTGATGAAGTCCACGGCCCCCGCCTTCATTGCCTCCACCGCCCGGCCGATGGTGCCGTGCGCGGTCATGACGATCACCGGCAGCTCGGGCTTCCCGCCGCTGGCCTGGCTCAAGCGCTTGAGGACGTCCAAGCCGGAGAGCCCTGGCATTTCGATGTCCAACAGCATGAGGTCGGGTGTCTCCCGGTCGAGAAGTTCCAGGGCTCTGGCGCCGTCCCCGGCGGTGATCGCCTCGAAGCCCAAGGCGCCCAGCCGGTCCTCGAGCACGGTGAAGATGTCGGGGGCGTCGTCCACGACCAGGATCAGGCCGTTCTTCGGTTGCACGTCGTTCATGCGTCCGCTCCCGAGCCTCGCACGCACCGGCGCCCGAGCCGGTCGGGCCCACAGATGACCAGCCTATGGAGGCATCGGGCCCCCATGAGGCACTTCGTTGCGGCGCCGGCCTCAGTGCGCATCCGCGCAAGTTCGCCGTCATTCTGGCAGGAGGACGAACAATGTCAAGCGGATTCTCCCCAAGATCGGGCGGCTCCGGCATCGCCACCCGCGTCGGACCGACCCCGTCCGCGCCGGCCGGACAGGATCCAAAGCGGCGGCGTCAGCGCCGCGCCAGCACGTTCAGCCAGCGTCCCTTGCGCTCCCGGTTCGCGATGGTCTGCAGGCCGAGGACGGTCCAGCCGGCCTGCTCGATGGCGCGCGTGAGCGGCACCTTCCGCCAGCGGGAAAAGTACCGGCCCGGAAGCCAGCCATCCCGCCGTACGCCGTCCGCGCCGCCGTGGGCGAAGGTGGCCGCCAGCAACCCGCCGAGCGGCACGAGCGCGAGGAGCGCCCGCAGGACGCGCCGGACCGCTGGCTTCGGGAGATGAATGAGCGAGGCCGCGGCCCAGACCGCCGCGAAAGTCTCTCTGCGGAACGGGAGGGCGCGCAAGTCCGCTTGCACGAGCGCGGTGCACGGGCTGCATCCCCGCGAGAAGCGCAGGAGCGGCCAGCAGCCGTCGAGGCCAACCACGCGATAGCCCTTTCGGCAGAGATACCGGACATCCTGCCCCGGCCCGCAGCCGAGATCCAGGACGCGGGCGCGGGGAGGTAGATGCGAGAGGTAGGCTCGGAGGAGCCTGGGCACCCGATAGGGGCGCCGGCCCCACTGGCGCAGGTAGGTGTCGGCCTGCGCTTCATAGATCCGCAGGGTCCGCGCGACCACGTCAGGCCGGGAGAGACCGCGCATGGGGCGGGTCGCCTAATAGGCGGGCGGCTTCGACAGCGGCGCGTTCGAAAAGAGCTGCATGGCCCGCAGGGTGTCGAAGGCCGCGACGGCATCGCCGCGGGTCACCAGGCCAATCTTGCCGGGGACCAGCGCCTCGTCCGTCACGGAGAGCACCAGGGTGCCGTCAAAGCCGATCTCCAGGTAGGGCTTGTTCAGCTTGGCGGTGTTGATCTTCTCGACGCGGAGGCCGTGCCACAAGTTCTTGCTCTTCTTCAGCGTCTGGCGGCCAAGGATCGTCTTCTGGCCGCCCCGCATCCGGAGCACCTCCAGCGTCTCCATCGCTGCGTCCACCACGATCGCATGAAAGTTCTCCGCGTCCTTGGCGGCAAGCACCAATCCCGCCCCGCTTTGCGGTCCGCCGGAGACCACGCGGAGGACCACGGCGAGGTCCACATAATCGAAGTCGCGCTCGTTCAGCAGGAGCACCTGCCAGCAGTCAGGCGCCGCGCAGGCATTGGTCTGGCGCAGGACGTTCGGCGGACCTGGCGCGTGCGGATCGGCCTCGATCGTCCAGACCGCATCGGGCCCGCCGCCCAGCGCCGCGGCGGTAAAGCCCGCTGGCGGCTGACCAGGCCGCTCTCGGTCGAAGTTCCAGGCCCCGGTCCAGAAGGGATCGGCGCCCCCCGCGCCCGTCCCGGCCGACAGGCCGTCCGGACAACTCAGCGTCAGGCCGAGGGCGACGGCCGCGATCGCCCGCGCCCCCTTGTCCCAACCCCACGTCATGCGATGATCCCGCGCCACCGACTCCGGACCCATGCTGGCCTGCACCGGCGGGCCCCTTAGCCTCGCACCGCCTCCGCAGCCTTGACAACGGTCCGGGACGCACCCACCTCTTGAGGCCGGCACGCGCTACAGTAGCTCTATGGACCGCCAAGGGTCAATGGGCCTTCCGGGCCAGGGTCCCTGGGTCCGCCCGGCTGGCCCCTCCCTGCCCGGGACACCCAGAGGATTAGTAGAATAGGAGCGTTCCGATGAGGACGTTGCCATGGCCAACAAGGAGCACATAGACCGGATCAAACGGGGCGTCGAAGCGTGGACCCTGTGGCGGAAAGCCAACCCGACCGTACGCGTGGACCTCGCCTCGGCGAACCTCGCAGGCCTTGCGCTGCCGGGCGTGAACCTGAGCGGGGCCAACCTGCTGGACGTGAACTTTCGCGGCGCCAATCTGGCCGGAGCGGATCTCACGGGCGCGAACCTGATCGAAGCCAATCTCATCGAGGCGAACCTCGCCGGCGCCACGCTCTCGCAGGCCAACCTCACCGAAGCGGACTGCACCCGGGCGAACCTGGCGGAGGCCAACCTGGCGAAGGCCAACCTGTTCAAGGCTGACCTGACTGGCGCGACGCTCTCCCGGGCCGACCTGAGCGGGGCGAACCTGTCCAAGGCCGTGCTGGCGAAGGCGGCCCTGGACGGCGCGGACCTCCGCGGCGCGCTCAACCTCACGGTCCCGCAGCTCGGCGAGGCGGCGACGCTCGCGCGGGCCCAGCTCGATCCGGGCGTGCGCGCCCGCGTCGAGAAGGAGCATCCCGAGCGGCTCGCACCGAGCGGATAGGGCCCAGCGGGGCCCGCATGGATTGGCTGGGGCACACAGGCCTCGCCCGTTCCCGATCGGTTCCAGGACCGGACCCACTGGTGGCACACGCTCCAGGCCTCTTCAGGACATCGGCCGCCAGCAGCCTCCGCGGCCGCGCGCAGGGTGGCACAAACGACAACAGGCCGGCGGGAAACGCAGCCAGCAGCAAAGTCTGAGGCCAGGACTCGATCATGTCGTCACCGCGGCGCCGGACGCGGGCAGTAGAGAGCGTCGGTCTCCACCGCCCACGACGGGCTTTATTCCCTCAACGCCGCCAGGAACTCCTGGAACCGAGGGTCCTGGAGAAGCCCGCCTCCCCGATGGACCAGCCCCACGGTGCCCGCTGCGTCCATCAGCACGGAGGTCGGCGTGGCGGTTGACGTGGAACGCCTGTGCCACCCACCGCTCCTCGTCATAGGCCACGGGGAAGACAAAGACGTCGGGCCGTGCCTTCACAAAAGCTTCGACGTTGGTCCTGGTGTCTGCGAACCCGATCGCGCCAGCGAAGGCGAGGCCCAGCCCGAGCACCCCCGTCCCGATCCTGCGCATGGCGACGCGCCTCCCCCTCACGGCTTGATGTACACGTAGCCCTCGCGCTGCAGGTCCGCGATCCGCTTCACCGCGACCGGATGCAGCGTGGCAACGAACCCCTTGGCCAGCTTGTCCAGCGTTTTCCCAAAGAGCTTCATGGACACCTGGCACATCTCGGCATGCACGCCCTTCTCGATGATCTGATCGAACCGTTTCGCCATCTCCGGGTCCATCGTGTCCCGCTCGAACAGCTCCAGGGCCGGCCCGTGCACGATCAGCTCGACGTCAATGTGCTCCGGCCCGCCCTCCGCCTCGATGTGCTTGTTGATCAGCGCGAGGGCATATCGGGCCACCTCGGGATCCTTCCCGTCCACGTGGTAGAGCACCTTGACCTTGCCCTTTCCAGACGGTTCCTCCGCCGCGGCCCAG
>CAZTUO010000164.1:0-7289 GCA_964616355.1 uncultured Nitrospira sp. | reverse complement strand
GCGGCGGTGGTCCGGGGAGGACCTCGACGACCTCGGCCACGACGCGCAGCTCCTCGTCCGAGGCGTCCCGGATGACGATGGGCTGATAGGTCGGATCGGAGCTGTCCGGCTCGAGCTTCACTTGCGTTCGCCGGACGCGCCCCTCCGCATCGACGACCTTGGTGCTCCGGTAGATCTTCACCGTGTAGATCCCCCCGGTCTCCGGGTCCCAGAGGTCGCGGTGCTGCACCAGGACCACCCGGCCGTCGCGGGAGCCCTCCACGGGGTGACGGAAGAGGCAGTACGCCCCGTTCGGGATCCGGCGGTTCATGGACTCGCCGACCACCCGGGCGACGAACAGTCCGGGACCCGGCTTGGTCCGCCCGCCTGGAACCACCCAGGCTTCAGGCTCCGGCTGCTGGACGTCGCTGAACCCCCCGGCAGCAGCAGCGAGCGAGTACAGAGGCACGCAGTTCTCGTAGGGGCGAGCCTCCTCGGGGAGCAGGCGGCGGAAGGGGAGGGCCGGTGCAGCGGTCACAGGCTCAGGCGCCGCCGCCGCTGGCGCCGCCTCGGCGAACTCCAAGCCGAGCTGCACCGCCTGCTGGAGCACGGTCTCGGTGGCCCGCCGCTCCTTGTCGGGCGGGTAGCCGTAGCGACGCAGGATCCGCTTCACCATCACCCGGAGCCGGGCCCGCGCGTTCTCCTTCTGCGTCCAGTCGATCGTGGCGTTCCGCCGGACGGCCTCCGTCAGCTCCCGGGCGATGGCCCGCAGCGTCTCGTCGCCCAACACGGCGACGGCGCTGTCGTTCGTCTCGAGGGCGTCGTAGAAGGCGAGCTCCTCGTCGCTGAGTCCCAGCTCCTCCCCTCGGCGCTGCGCCTCGCGCATCTCCCGCGCCAGTTGGATGAGCTCCTCGATGACCTGGGCCGTCTCGATCTGCCGGTTGTGGTAGCGGCGAATCGCGGCCTCCAGCAGCTCGGAGAACCGCCGCGACTGGACCAGGTTCCGCCGAGCGCGGGTCCTGATCTCGTCGGCCAGGAGCTTGCGCAGCAGCTCCACCGCCAGGTTCTTCTGCGGCAGCTCCCGGACCTCCGCGAGGAACTCGTCGGAGAGGAGGGACAGGTCCGGCTTGGGCAGACCCGCCGCCTGGAAGATGTCGATGACGCCCTGCGGGGCGATGGCCTCGGACACGATCTGGCGAACGGCGTGGTCCAGGTCCTCCTCCCGCGCCCCGCCCGGCCCATCGGTCTTGGCGAGCCAGGCCTTGATCTCCTGGAGCAGGCCGACCTCGTCCCGGATCGCCATCGCCTCGGGCCGCGGGACCGCCAGGGCGAACGGCTTCGACAGGCCGGTGACGGCCTTGACGAAGCGTTCGCGGCCGCCGTCATGGGCGAGCACGTGCTCGACGGCGCCCGGGAGGAGCCGGAGGCGTTCCTTCGGCGGTGCCGCGAGGAGGGGAGCGAGGTCGAACCCGTGCAGGATGGCGCGGGCGACCTCGAAGCGTTCCTGCATGACCCGGACGGCCTCGTCCTGGTCCACGGCGACCTGCCCCCGGCCACCGCTCTCCGTGTAGACGCGGAGGGCCTTGCGCAGCTCCTCGGCGATCCCGATGTAGTCGACGACGAGCCCGCCCGGCTTGTCGCGGAACACCCGGTTCACCCGCGCGATGGCCTGCATGAGCGTGTGGCCCCGCATCGGCTTGTCCAGGTACATCGTGTGGAGCGGCGGGGCGTCGAAGCCCGTGAGCCACATGTCGCGGACGATGACCATCCTCAAGGGATCGGCGGGATCGCGGAACCGTCGCGCCAGCATCTCCCGGCGGGCCTTGTTCCGGATGTGAGGCTGCCAGGCCGGCGGGTCCGACGCCGAGCCCGTCATCACGACCTTGACGACCCCGGCCGCGTCGTCCGCGTGCCAGTCAGGCCTGAGCCGGACGATCTGGTCGTAGAGCTCGACACAGATCCGACGGCTCATGCACACCACCATCGCCTTGCCGTCCATCGCCCCGAGCCGCTGCTCGAAGTGCTCGACGAGGTCGCGGGCGACCATGGCGAGGCGGCGCTCGGTGCCCACGACGGCCTCGAGCTGCGCCCACTTCGTCTTGAGCCGCTCCTTCCGCTCCGCCTCCTCTCCCTCGGTGACCTCCTCGAACTCCTCGTCGATCCGCGGCTTCTCCTCCTCGGGGAGGTCGAGCTTCGCCAGCCGGCTCTCGTAGTAGATGGGGACGGTGGCGCCGTCCTCCACCGCCCGCTCGATGTCGTAGATGTCGATGTGGTCACCGAAGACCGCGCGGGTGTCCCGGTCCTCGAGCTCGACCGGGGTCCCCGTGAAGGCCACGAAGGTGGCGTTCGGGAGGGCGTCGCGCATGTGGCGGGCGAAGCCCTCGATGAACCCGTACTGGCTGCGGTGCGCCTCGTCGGCGATCACCACGACGTTCGACCGATCGGAGAGCAAGGGGTAGCGATCGCCCCGCTCCTCGGGGAAGAACTTCTGGATCGTCGTGAAGATCACGCCCCCGGAGGCGACCTTGAGCAGCTCCCGCAGGTGGGCCCGGTCCAGCGCCTGCACCGGGTCCTGCCGCAGGAGATCCCGACAACGGGAGAAGGTCGCGAAGAGCTGGTCGTCGAGGTCGTTGCGGTCCGTGATGACGACGATGGTCGGATTGGCCAGGGCCGGGTGGAGGACGAGCTTGCCGGCGAAGAAGGTCATCGTGAGGCTCTTGCCGGACCCCTGGGTGTGCCAGACGACCCCGGCGCGCCGGTCCCCCTCCGGACGGGAGGCGATCACCGTCCGCTCCACCGCCTTGCGGGTCGCGTGGAACTGGTGGTAGGCGGCGATCAGCTTGCGCACGCGGGCGCTGTCGTCCTGGAAGACGACGAAGTGCCGCACGAGGTCGAGGAAGCGCTCCTTGTCGAACACGCCGCTGGTGAGGACCTCCAAGCGGTTCGCCTCGGCCGGGGCCAGCTCGTCGCCTTCGACCGTCCGCCAGGGCAGGAACCACTCCTTCGGGGCGGCGAGCGAGCCGAGACGGGCCTCCACCCCATCGGAGATCACGAGGAGCTCGTTGGGGAGGAACAGCGCGGGGATGTCCTGCAGGTACGTCTGGAGCTGGTCGTACGCCCTCCAGACGGTGGCCTGCTCGTCGGCGGGGTCCTTCAGCTCGATCACCGCGGGCGGCAGGCCGTTCACGAAGACGACGACGTCCGGTCGTCTGACCTGCCTTCCCTGCACCGTGAACTGGTTGACGACCAGGAAGTCGTTGGCCTCGGGCTCCGTGAAGCCGAGGACGTCGAGCCGGATCCCCCGGACACCGCCCTCGGGTCGCGGGACCTCGACGGAGACCCCGTCGGTGAGGAGCCGGTGGATCCGGCGGTTCTCCCCTACGAGGTCCGCCGAATGCTGTCGGGTGAGCGCCCGCACCGCCTCGTCGAGGGCCGGAGCGGGCGCGTCGGGGTTCAGGCGTTCGAGGGCGGTCCGGAGCCGGCCTGCGAGCACGGCCTCCCGGTAGTCGGACCGCTCGGCAGCGGGCTCCCCCGGCGCGATCTCGCCCCCGTGGCGCACCTCGTAGCCCAGCTCGCGGAACCAGTCGAGGAGCGCCTCCTCCACCGCGGACTCGCTGATCCCCGTGATCCCGCTCATGAGCTGCGAGGCAACTCTACGATGATGCGCGGAGGAACCGGAGCGAGGTCTCCACCGTCCGCTCGAACAGACCCCAGAACCCGCGGCCCCGCGCGCCACGATCCTCGGGGACCTCGACGCCCGCGAGCACGAGCTCGGGTCGGACCCGGTCGAGGAGCTGCCGGGCCGAACTTTCCCGTAGGTACTCGCTCCGCTCGATCCGGGCATCCTCTTCGAGCCAGCCGAGGATGGCGAGGAGCGCAGGAAGCAGCCGCGGCCAGTCCACGAAGGACGGGATGTCCCGGAGGCCGAGCCCGAGGAAAGAGGCCCAGCGGGACCGGTCCGTCCACGCGATCCGCTCCCTCCCCCGCCACGCCGATCTGAGGACGCCGGCGGCGACCAGGTCGTTCAGCCCCTCGCTCACGTTCCGCTTCGAGAACCGCGCCCACTCCGCGATCTCCCGCGCCGTGAGCTCCGGGTGGGGGCTCGTGAGGAGCACGCGGACGACCTCGGCCCGGACGCCGATCCCGAACAGCAGGCGAAGGCGGAAGGCGAGGTTGATCGGCGCCGCCTGATCCGGCGGCCGGGACTTCCCGCTCGGCTCGGCCCGCGGGCGGACCCATCCGAGCCGGAGGAACGTCGGATCCGGCTCGCGCACGAACGCTTCCTCGCCACCCAGCCGGAACAACGGCACGCCCGGGGCCCGGGCCTCGCCTTCCGCGAGCCGCTTCCATTGCCGGAGCAACGGGTTGTGAACCGCCGCCCAGGCCAGGGTGGCCTGCGCGAGCGACCACGTCTCGGGGTCGTGGGCGATCGCCCGCAGACGCTGCAGGGAGAGCAGGCGTCCGTTCGCCCGGACCCAGTCCAGCACCTCGTCGAACAGGCGCGGGTCGCGGCGGGCGAGCTGCAGCGTGAACGCGAGCAGGGCTTCGGGATCGGCGGCCCATCGGTCACGTCGGGTGACCTCGGCGAGCACGCCGAGCTGGGCCCACTGGCTCCACGCGAAGGCCAGCAGCTCCGTCCCGACACGGCGTCTAAGGCCCGAGCTCTGCATCCTCGATCCCCAGGTGACGGAGGGCGGCCACGAGCTGCTCCCGGAAGCCCTCGGACGGATCGTGGGTGCACGCCCATCTGGCGGCGGCCAGGAGCTCCTCGCGGGTGGGGCGGAGGGCGCGGAGGTCAGCCTCGTGCCGGCCTGCGCCCTGGCCCACCATCGCGTAGAGCTTGAAGTGGATCAGGTCGAACCGGTCAGCGAAGCGGACGACGAGGCTGGAGCCGTAGGTCCGGACCTGAGCCCGGCCGAGGAACCCCTCGGGCAGCCCGAACCGCAGGAGATCCGCCGGGCCGGCGTTCAGCCAGTCGTCGGGTAGGCCGAAGTCTCGGGCGACGCGCCCCGCAGCCACGCGAAGGGTCTCCGGCAGGGGCTCGGCGGGGCGGAGCTGCGAGCCATCCACCAGCGCGAGGACGTCCACGTCCTGGGTCGGCCGATCCACGTAGCCCAGGACCTGCAGGGCGGTTCCGCCGATGACGATGATGTCCGCGTACTCGCCGAGGTCCGCGAGCTGCTCTGCGAGGGCTTCGAGGAGCCCGTCCATCTGGCGGGCCGGTTGACGGTGCACCATGTGCGGATGATAAACATCTCCAAGCTAGATGGCAAACATCTCCCAAAAAGATGATTGCCATCTTGCGCCTCGCTCCATCCTGTGTCGGACCGCCTCGGTACCCTCCTGTTGTGACATGCTGAACAACCGTCAAGTCGCAACCCTCGTCTGGCTGGCCGTCGCTGGCGCTTGGGCTCTCGCCGTCCCGGGGGTCCGCAAGAGCTTCGTCGGGGTCGCCCGGTTCCTCGCCGCCCCGAAGCTGTCGATCCCGCTGGCCCTGCTCCTCCTCAACGGCATCGGCTTGCTGTGGCTGGGTCATTCGCTCAGGGTCTGGCACACCGGCCTCCTTCCCGACACGGTGACCTGGTACGTAGGCACTGCCCTGGTCCTGTTCTTCAACGCGCCTGACGCCGGGTCGAAGGAGGGCTTCTTCCGCCGGGCGCTACTGCGGACGCTAGGGCTCACCGCGGTCCTCGAGTTGTACATGAACCTCTTCGTCCTGAACTTGCCGCTCGAGCTCTTGCTGCAGCCGATCGTCCTCATCCTGAGCCTCATGTCGCTCGTCGCCACGACAGACCCGAAGTTGGGCCGAGTCAAGAAGCTCGCCGAAGGGGCGCTCGGGGCGATCGGCCTCGGGCTGGCTGGATTCGTCCTGGTGAAGCTCATCCGACTGTGGTCTGAGCTGGATCCGACCCCGTTGGTTCTTCAGCTTGCCCTCCCGGTGTGGATGATCATTGGCACGGTGCCGTTCCTGTACCTCCTCGCGGTGTACGCAACCTTGGAGACAACGTTCATCCGAATCGACTTCTTCATCTGCGATGACGCCAACAGGCGTCGGGTTAAGCGTGCGATCCTCCTGACGCTCGCGTGGCGACTGAGACTCCTACACCGCCTGCCCGTGGACGTCATTAGGGGGGCGGAGGGCGCGCCCGACCTGCGGACGACCATGGCGATCTTGAAGGCTTACAGACGCTCATCCTAGCCCTGGGATGCTGCACCGGAAAACCAGCGCGTGCCGCGCGTGGGGGCGGCATCCCCGGGGTGCTGTCGCTCGTAGAGCCAGACATTGCGTGGCGCAGCGTCTCAAGAGCAGCGCCAACTGTGCGGCAGGACGAGTCGTGGCGCAGGTCGCCCAGCCAGCACAGCCGGTGCCCCCGGCCGTGGGAGGGCGGATTCACGGGACTGGTTGATGGAGCGGACTCATCCCCCCGTGGCTCTCATTGCGTCCTGCGGCGCACTGATACGCACCTCTCCAGATACGAGCCTCGGAAGGAGCACATCTCGTACCGCCGCAAGCGTTCGAGTCTCATGGACGATCGCCACAATACGCTCCACGATCGGACCCACTATGGACTGGAAGGCTCGAACTACCTCCGATGGAGGGACGACAATTCGGTAGCCCCCAAGGGTCGCCCAGTTGGTCCGCGGCATCCTGGTCCCCGTGGAGGCGGCATCCGCATGCGCGACGACCTCTTCGCTCGAGAGAACCATCAAGACGAAGGCCGCCCATACCGGCTCTTTCGCCCGGATCACGAGTATGTCCGTGGAGCACACTCCCTTGAACGGAGCAACGACCACCTTGTGGAAGTACGGTCTGAGCTTCCCGAATAGAACATCACCTGGCTCGAACGCGAACTTGCCACTTTCGAGTTCGGCTGACGTCCCCCAGTCCATCAACGCCAGACTTCGCCGCGGGACATGCTCCAAGCCCACATAGGGCTGCTCATTGATCTCAGCTGGATGGACATGGTGCCGGATATTCAAAGCAAGGTCTTCCACGGCGCCTACCTGCCACGCCTCGGGAATCTGGCCGATTGCGGATTCGACCAGGCGATCTGGGAAGAGAGCCCGAAACTCTGACGGCAGGCTGGGCTCGCGACCCTTCATCTTCGCGCGCACAGGGTCGAAGTCGACGAACCAGGACTTGAAGATGGCCCGGGCGAGCTCCTGCAGCGTCCGCGCCATCCGCCGGTTCAGCTCGATCTTGTCCTCCAGACTGCCGAGCACCTCAGCAATGGCCCGCTGCTCAGCGATCGGCGGCAGGGGGATCTCGATGGCCCGGAGGTGAGTCACTGGGCGCGCGATGGAAGGGA
>CAZTUO010000163.1:5868-7301 GCA_964616355.1 uncultured Nitrospira sp. | reverse complement strand
ATAGGGCTTCTCGTAGATCTCCTGGCGCACCTCGTACCGCGACAATCCCTGCAACACGATGTCGTAGCGCCCGTCTGGCAACCGTTCCACGGATACCAACCGCCCGACGCAGCCCACCGGATGAATCGGCGGGTTGCCGTAGTACTCCGGTTCCCACCCTTCTTTGAGCAGCGCCATCCCGACGCATTGTCCGCCGACGACGGCGTCCGTGATCATGCTCCGATAGCGCGGCTCGAAGATATGGAGCGGCAAGTAGGTCTTCGGGAAGAAGACGACGTTCGGCAGGGGAAAGACGGGGATGCACGCGGGGACCCGAAACCCCGCCGTCTCGTTGGGCCACGGACGGTCAGACTCGATTGGCATGCCTCACGATAGCCGAAGGCCGAAGACCTTGTCAACCAAGCGTGGAGCCGTCGGCGCGCGGTCACGACGCGCGAACCGCCCGGCTAGCCCACATTATTCATGACGGTTCGTGGCGTTGCGCCCGTTGCAGCGGAAGAGCAACGGGTACCCGGGAGTCGCGTCGTGAGACGGGCGCGTGGAGCCGCAAGGGAGGGAGGCCTACCTGACACCGTAGGTGGACCGACCGAGCGGCGAGCCTGCCCGCTTGCGTGCCGAAAGTCAGCACGCAAGCTGGTCGCAGCAGCGAATCCGCAATTGCAGCAGAAGCGTTCATGAACAATGTGAGCTAGCACAGGAGATTTGCGCGCTCCAGACTCGCGTGCTATAAGCCCCCGCATGGAGGCCATGCACGAGCCGCCCGCGGCTCCGGGGCGGAGCCGGCACGCCGGGTCCTGCACGCTCGTCGCCCTTTTGCTGGGAACGCTGCTTCTCGGGCCGTCCCCCGCGGCCTGCTCCGAGTCAGCCGACGACGATCAGTTCCGGCGGGCGGCGCCCGGCTACGTGTACGAGTTCCCGCGCGACCACGGGTCGCACGACGAGTTCCGGACCGAATGGTGGTACTATACGGGCCATCTCACCGCTGCGGACGGTCGGCGGTTCGGCTACCAGCTCACGTTTTTCCGCCGAGGCGTCGCCAGCCGGTCGGTCCGCACCAGTCCCACGCGCTGGGCCATCCGCCACGTGTACCTGGCCCACTTCGCCCTCTCCGACATCGACCGCGGGCGCTTCCGCTTCGCCGAAAAGGTCAGCCGGGCGGGTATCGGGAAGGCCGGCGCGGCGCCCGACCGGTTGCATGTCTGGATTGACCGGTGGCGCGCGCAGGATGTCCACGGGCAGCATCACCTCGCGGCCTCTGCCGAAGACCTCGCGATCGCGCTGCGCCTGAGGCCGGTCAAGCCGCCGGTCGTCCACGGCACGGAGGGCGTCAGCAGAAAGGGTGCCGCGCCAGGCCAAGCCTCGCACTACTATTCGCTCACCCACCTGGAGACCGCGGGGACGGTGACGGTGGGCGGCGAGCGACTGGCGGTGAC
>CAZTUO010000163.1:0-5801 GCA_964616355.1 uncultured Nitrospira sp. | reverse complement strand
GGCCGGCTGGGACTGGTACAGCGTGCAACTCGACGATCGCACTGAGCTCATGTTCTATCGTCTGCGCCGGGCGGACGGATCCACCGATCCGGCCTCGAGCGGCACGGTCGTGCTCCCCGAGGGCCGATCCCGCCATCTGCAGCTCGACGCGGTGCGCGTGGACTCGCTGAGCACGTGGACGAGCGCCCGCAGTGGGGCCCGCTACCCGAGCCGGTGGCGGCTGTCCGTGCCGGATTTCGATCTGTCCCTCGAGCTGCGGCCACTCCTCCCCGACCAGGAGCTGATCACGACCAATAGCACGCAGGTCACCTACTGGGAGGGCGCCGTCGCCGTGTCCGGCACGTTCCGCGGCCAACCGGTGACCGGGCACGGCTACGTCGAGCTGACCGGCTACGCCGCGCGATTCCGACAGCGGCTCTAGCCGCCGGCGCTCCACCGGCCTCGTTCGTGCTCTTGACTCCACGGCTCCCCTCTAGGTAGGGTGGGCCGGCCGCCGCTTGACGCTCGCTGGCGGCGTTCCCGGAAGAACCGTGCGCCGCACGCTGGCAATGAGGCTCGCCCCTCGTCAGATTCCCACGGCCCTCCACGTCGCGTGGCTGCTGCTGGCCCTCTGGCAGCCTGGCTGCGGCAACCAGAGCGAGACGATCGCCGCGATCGCGCTGCACCCCACGAACCCGAACATCTGGTACGTCGCGACCAACGACTCGGTGTACAAGACCCGGGACGGCGGCGCGACCTGGGAACAGTTCCCCAATTTCAGCGCGCGGCGGGTCACCACGCTGGCGCTCGATCCCGAGTTTCCCGCGAACGTGTTCGCCGGCACCATGGGCGACGCCGTGTACAAGAGCCCGGACGGCGGCCAGCACTGGTTGCCGCACAACGTCGGGCTGAAAGAGCACGTGTCCTACGTCAACCAGTTCGTCTTTCACCCGACCCAGCACGACACGATCTACGCGGCCACGACGGTGGGGATCTTTCGCACGACCGACGGCGGACGGACCTGGGAAGAGCAGATGAACGGGATGAAGGAGGTCCACATCGTCGTCACCCTGGCCATCAACCCGCACGACCCGCGGATCCTCTACGCGGGGACGACGGGCGGCGCCTATCGGAGCCTGGACGCCGCCGCCTCGTGGCACAAGATCAACAACGGGCTGATCCCGGCGGAGGTGTTGGAAGCCTCCCTCTCCCTGGGCATCAACACCCTGCTCATTGATCCGGCGAACCCCGACACCGTCTACGCCGGCACGACCAAGGGCCTGTTCAAGACGACGAACCGCGGGGACCTCTGGGTCCGGATCGGCCAGTCGCTCGGGGACCAGTTCGTGAGCAGCCTCGCCCTCCATCCGGAGAACCCGAACATCCTCTACGCCGGCGGGCGCGCAGGCGTGTTCAAGAGCCTCGACGGCGGGCAGACCTGGCAGGCCATCAACGAAGGGCTCGCGACGCTCAATGTGCGGACGATCGTCATGGACCCGAAACACCCCGAGACTCTGTTCTGCGGCACCAACGGCAGCGGACTCTACGTGAGCAGGAACGGCGGCCAGACGTGGACCCGGGTGCCCCTCACGGCTGGTCCGAGCCGGGCGCTCCCTGAGAGCGCCTAGCGGCGACGCAACTCATGCCCATCCTCTATCTGGTCAGACACGGCGAGACGGACTGGAACCGCAGCGGGCAGATTATGGGCGAGCGCCCCGTGCCGCTGAACGAGACCGGCGAACGCCAGGCGCGGCGCCTGGCAGGCCACGTCGCCGGCCTGGCGATTCGCGCCCTCTGCTCGAGCCCCGTCGCACGGGCACGCCAGACGGCTGAGATCCTCGCCGCTAGGCTTCACCTGCCGGTGATGGAAGATCGGGGGCTGACTGAGATCGGGCTCGGCGCGTGGGAAGGGCTGTTCTGGAGGGACCTGCCGGACGAGATCACGCGGCGCAACCTCTACGCCGCGCCCGAGGAGACCTGTCCGCCGGGCGGCGAGACGCTGCGCGCGGTGCAGGAGCGGGCAGTGGCGGCGGTCGAGCGGGTCCTCGCACGCGAGCCGGACGGCCCGATCCTGTGCGTGTCGCATGCGGACGTTGTCCGCGCAATCGTCGCCCACTACTTGGGCCTGAGCCTCCGCCTCAGCCGGCAACTGCGCATCGACCACGCCTCGCTGAGCGGCCTGTCCCTGCACGACGGCGCGGCTGAGCTGCTCGTTCTGAACTACGTTCTGGCGGCGCCGGATCAGGAGCCGCCCGACCCGCCTTCGCCCGCGTCCCGCCGCTGGTAGCGGCCGCGATACTCGCTGAGCGCGTCGTTGACGGCCTTCCACTCCTCGGCCGTCATCAGCTCTTTCATCTTGAACCGCATACCGAGGATCTTCGACGCCGACCGCATCCTCGCGTTATTGAGCTCGTCCAGCACCTTCGTGAAGTCCTCGGGCGCCGCGTCGTAGCGCGCGTTCAACTCGTAGAGTTGGCGGTGAAGCCTGCCGTTCTCCTCCCGGAGGTGCTTCACCTCCGCCACGATGTCGCCGAGGATCACCTGCGCCTGGTTAGCCTTGTCCGGGTCTTTCACGTGTTTGGCGAGAATCGACTTCGCATCCTCCAGGCCCTTCTCCATCGAAAACGCTTTGCCGTGGTAGGGCCTGCTGCAACCGAAGGGGACGACCAACACCAGTGCGAGTACGTACAACCACCCTGACTTCATTGGGACCCTCCATTCCACGCTTGCCTGGGCCGCACGGGGGCCCCATTGCTCTCTTTCGTGCAATGGGTCCCAGACGCGGCTGGCGCCTGCCAGCCTCTGCGGCCAGTGAGTACCTTCGCGGCTGCGCCTTTTTCCCTTTGCGCGCCGGCCATGCACCATAGCACAGCCCTTCCCGGCAAGCCAGGGCTTCCAGCGCAGCCCGCGGCGTGCGAGGACAGGCCTCGCTGACCCGGACGGGAGCTGCGCGATCAAGCAAGGCGATCAAGCCTTATCCCTCCGTCGAACACAATTCTGATCAAGCGCGTGTCTTGTGCTCAAATCCCTGTCACGTGACATGGAGAAATTTTAGTTGACAAGCTATGCAAGCTGTGCTACAAAGCAAGCGTGCTCTCAAGAGGACTTGCATGTGGAAGAGCTGAAAGACATCATTGTTGGGCTTGAGCAGCGCATCAGCGTGTACAAAAACCGCCTCCAGGAGCTGGAAAAGAAGCGCGGACGCCTCGAAGAGGAAATCGCCACTATTAAGAAGTATTTGGAGCTCGCCGAAACTCTCTACCGTGTCGAGGCCGACAAGGCCAAGCTCGCCAGCCTCTCCAGCCAGATCATCACCGACGAGAAGGGTGCCCGGCCTTTGCCTGTCACTGACGTGACGGACCAATCCCGGGAGATCCTGCTTGGGCGGAGCAAGTACGTCGGCATGAGCGTGCCGGAGGCCGCCTATCAGATCCTGCGGGAGGCCCGCCGTTCCATGCACGCGAAGGAGCTGTTCCAACGGCTTGTCGAGGGCGGCATGCAGATCAAGGGCAAGACACCCCTGACCTCGGTCGCGACATCACTCAAACGGGACAAGCGATTCAGGAAGGTCGGACCCAATACATTCGAAGCCTTGGAAACCCCGTTGACGGAGGCCGTCTGAGGCCGGCATCCAACGAGCGCAGTGCGAACGCTTAGCCCACGAAAGGAGGTGAGGGTCTTGGCGACGAAGAAGGCTGCGAAGAAGAAGAAGAAGTAAGCCCACCCCATGACGACGCCGGGGGCAGGGCCACCTGCTCCCGGCGTCCTGTTTTTCCCACCGGGCGGAGATCCCAGATCAGAACCAGACTGGAGGAATAGGGGCATCAGCAGGCAGTGGTCGCTTGGAGCGGCGGGGCCTGTGCGGGTACGAAGGTAGGGCAAGCCTCTGGGGCGGCAGCGGCCCGCGCCTCTTCCGCACTGGTGACGAGCATCCACTTGTCCCCCTGCGTGAGGACCTGCTCCACTAACCTGGTGTGCAGCGCGTGGCCAGACCGGTCGGCGATCAAGTGCCCGATAAAGGGCATCCCGAGCAGCGCCAGATCGCCGATCAAGTCCAGCACCTTGTGGCGGACGAACTCGTCCGCGAACCGCAGCCCGGACCGATTCAGGATACCGTTCTCCGACAGCACGATCGTGTTGTCGAGCGAGCCGCCGAGCCCCAGGCCCTTGGACCAGAGCATCTCGACCTCGTGCAGGAACCCGAAGGTCCGCGCAGCGGCGATCTCCTCCGCGAAGGACGCGGCGGAGACGTTGCAGCGGTAGGTCTGAGTTTGGATCAGCGGGTGATTATACCGAATGGTGTACGTAATCCGCGTGGATACCGACGGCTCGATAACGACCCGGCGGGCGCCGTCCACCACCTCGATAGGCTGAAGGATCTTGAGGTAGGGCTGCGGCCGGCCCTGGACCGCAATGCCCGCCGTTCGGATCAATTCCACGAAGGGAGCGGCGCTGCCGTCCATCGCCGGCACCTCGCCCGTGTCCACTTCGACATAGACGTTGTCAATTTCCAGCCCAGCCAGCGCGGCCAGCACGTGCTCGACGGTCTTGATCTCGGTGCCGTTCAGCCGGATGGCCGTGCACAACTCGGTGGGCGCAAGGTTCGCCACAGTCGCTCGCACGGCCACCGGCTTCCCGTCATGGCGGCGAATGAAGACGATGCCCGTATCCGGAGGAGCCGGCCGCAGCCTCAGCGTCACGGGCTGGCCCGAATGAAGCCCGACACCCGTGCAGGAAACCGCCCGAGCCACAGTCTGTTGCTGGCGCATGCCACCTCCTTTGTAGTGCGGTGAAATGAGGAAGCAACCGGCATGCCAAAGTGGTGTCGCATAAGTGCTCGAAATCGTGCTCTGCTCTTCAAGACCCACAATGTGTTCTGTTGCAAAAACCAAACACTTGTGGCTTTTTCTCAGGTGATCGCGGCATCTTCTCCATACTTTCGTGGTGCGCGTGGAGCAAGGAAGAAGGGCAAAGCTGGAGCGGGGTTTTGTCGAAGAAGGCATCGCCCAGGACCAGCGGCTGCGCCTGGACCGCTTGCCGCCCGGCCAGCATCCCACGAAAGGCTGGCCTGTCCTTGCTCTGGGGATGCATCCGAGCCTTGTCCTTGAGGAGTGGACTCTGACCGTCGGCGGCCTGGTTGAAAACCCTTTCACCTGGACTTGGCAGGAATATTTGTCCCAGCCGCAAGTCCAAGTTGTCTCGGATTTCCACTGTGTGACGACTTGGAGCACCTTAACCCACATTATTCATGAACGCTTCTGCTGCAATTGCGGAGTCGCTGCTGCGACAAGCTCGCGTGCTGACTTTCGGCACGCAAGCGGGCAGGCTCGCCGCTCGGTCGGTCCACCTACGGTGTCAGGTAGGCCTCCCTCCCTTGCGGCTCCACGCGCCCGTCTCACGACGCGACTCCCGGGTACCCGTTGCTCTTCCGCTGCAACGGGCGCAACGCCACGAACCGTCATGAATAATGTGGGTTGGGTACACGACCGACCTGCCCCTGGAGGCCTGCGATGCCGAGGACGTGCTTATCGCCCGGACCTGGAACGGCGAGCCGTTGTCACGTGAGCATGGCGGGCCCGCTCGCGTCATCGTGCCCTCGCGCTACGCCTGGAAGGGCGCGAAGTGGATCAAGGACATCACGTTCCTGGAGCGGGACCGGAAGGGCTACTGGGAGGTGCGGGCTACGCGAACTTATTCTCACGGATGCGGCTCGAGCTGGATGAGCCCCTTGCGGATCGCCAGAATCGCCGCCTGCGTCCGGTCATAGACCTGCAGCTTGTGGAAAATGTTCCGCACGTGGTTTTTGACGGTCTTCTCGCTCA
>CAZTUO010000162.1:0-7324 GCA_964616355.1 uncultured Nitrospira sp. | reverse complement strand
CAAGGTCCGCGCTCTGGTCCTGCGGCCTCGCGGCAAGGGTCAGATCCAGGGCGGTCAGCTTGGCGCGGCGAATCCCGTCCGGCCGGAACTCGTCCACGATGAGGATCTCCCCGCCCTTGACGCGGGTTTCTCGGATGGCCAGCAGCAACGCCATCGCCTGCCCGAGGTCGGCCTCCGCCGCGTCCCCCTCGGGAGCCGCCGACAGGTTCCAGCGCCCGCTCCGGTTCCGCCGCAGCTCGATGCGGGGGTGCTCGATCAGCAGGCGCTTGCCGACCACCTGCAGGCGCAGCAGCGGCCAGGCCCGAAGGACGACGTCAATGTGC
Source organism: uncultured Nitrospira sp. (assembly GCA_964616355.1). Classification (GTDB taxonomy): domain Bacteria; phylum Nitrospirota; class Nitrospiria; order Nitrospirales; family Nitrospiraceae; genus CAZTUO01. Next base: position 7,001 of record CAZTUO010000162.1, on the reverse strand, counting down.
TTGGCCCGGAAGGGACTCTGGGAGGGATCCACGTCGCGAATCGCGACGTCGTCGAGGGAGAGCTTGATGCTGGGCAGCAGCGCGAAGCGCACCTCGCCCACCTCGATGGTCCGGCCGATCTGCCCTTCGAGCTGGTGCAGGAAGAACGCCTTGACCGCCTCGGGGCTGACCAGCAACGGAGCGGCAAGGAGCGCGGCGACAAGGATCAGGCTGGCGGCGAGACCCAGAGCGAGGGAGCTACGACGGGCGGCCACTCCTCCTCCCGACACTGACGCGTCCACACTCAAGTGGAAATCTTACCGGATCGCATACTGGAAATCCAGGAACGCGGACCCCGGACCGACCGCGCCGGCGAATTTCGCTTGCGGCCGACGGGTCGCCTGCGCATAATCGGGCGCGCTGGATGAAGGGAGCGCAGGAGTGTGCCGTATGCGCCAGGGCCCGACCCGTGTCCGCTGGGCGATCCTGGCCCTGTTGTTCGCGATCAGCGTCGTGACCTATGTGGACCGCGTCAACATCTCGGTGACGGCCCGGCAGATGATGCCGGCCCTAGGCCTCACCGAGGTCGAGATGGGGCAGGTCTTCTCCGCCTTCGTCCTCGGGTATGCGCTCTTTCAGGTGCCGGGAGGCTGGCTGGGAGACCACTGGGGCGCGCGGCGGGTCCTCGCCCTCGCGGTTCTCTGGTGGTCCTTCTTCACCGCCCTGACCGCGGTCGCGGCGACGCTCCCGCTCGCTGCCCTGCTCGGGATCAGCGGCGCGCTGGCGGCCGTCCGGTTCCTGATCGGCGTGGGCGAGGCCGCAGCCCTGCCGAACTTCAACCGGGCTGTGGCCAACTGGCTCCCGGCCCAGGAGCGCGGGTTGGGCATGGGCATCGCGATCGGCGGACTCGGCATCGGCTCCGCGCTGACGCCACCGGTCACCGCCTGGATCATGGTGACCTTTGGATGGCAAGCTGCGTTCTACGCCGGCGCCACCCTGGGCTTAGTCGTCGCCGCCCTGTGGTTCTGGTTCGCCACGGACCGGCCGGAAGACCATCCCTGGGTCAACGAGGCAGAAGCCGCCCTCATCCGGGACGCCGGACCGGAGGGCGCCCCGGGGGCGACCCCCTGGAGGCGGCTGGTCGGCACGCCGACCGTCTGGTGGCTGGTGCTCAGCTACTCCTGTCTCGGCTACGTCGCCTACGTCTATCTGTCCTGGTTCTACCTCTACCTGGTCAACGTCCGCGGCTTCGACGTGCTGCGCGGCGCGCTGCTCGCCTCGACGCCCTTTCTCGCGATCTCCATCTTCGCGCCCCTGGGCGGCTGGGCCACGGACCGGCTCGCGGCCTCCCTCGGGGCGAACCGCGGACGAGCGGGGGTCGGCGCTGCCGGGATGGCGCTGTCCGCCCTGTGCATTCTCTTGGGCGCCGAACTCGACGCCCCCTATCTGGCGATCGCCTGGCTGGCGCTGGGTGCCGGCTGGCTCTATTTCACCGTGGGCGCCTACTGGAGCGCGACCGTGGACCTTTCGAAGCGCTACGCCGGCACCCTCTCCGGCCTCATGAATACCGGCGCCAATTTGGGCGGGACGCTTTCCCCGACGCTCACACCGTGGCTGGCGGACCGGTTCGGCTGGACAGCCGCGTTGGGGGCGGCCGCCGGGATCGCGCTGCTCGGCGGGCTGCTCTGGCGCTTCATCCGGCCTGGGGACGGGCTCCTCGGAGCCGCAGGACCCGGCGCCGGGCCCGGGCCGCCGGCCTTGCCCTCTCTGGAGCCGCGAGACCCTGCTTGCACTGAGGGGACCGGATTGGTACAGTGACCGGCTATGGTCATGAAATTCCAGAAGAAGGATCCCCGCGCGATCATCGCGACGAAGTTCGGCGAGATGGTCATCCGGTTCTACCCGGACGAGGCGCCGCGGCACGTGGAGAACTTCCTGAACCTGGCCAAGATGGGGTTTTACAACGGGACGACGTTCCACCGGGTGGTGCCGGGCTTCATGATCCAGGGGGGCGATCCGCTCAGCCGGAATCCGGACCGGAGCCTGCATGGGACCGGCGGGCCTGGCTACTGGCTCAACCCCGAGCCGAACGACCGGCCGCACAAGCGGGGCGCCGTCTCGACCGCCAAAATGCCACGGGAAAGCAACAGCACCCGCGACTTCAACGACAATGGCTCCCAGTTTTTCATCTGCGTCGCGGATTCCAGCGGGCTCGATCGGCGCTACACGGTCTTCGGGGAGGTGATCCGCGGCATGGAGGTCGCCGACAAGATCGCCGCCGTGCCGCGTGATGAAGCCGACAACCCGCTCGAGCCGATCGTGATGACGGTGACGGTGCAAGAATGAAACGGGCGGATGGCGAGCGGCGAGGGGCTCGAGGCGACTCGTTCGGCCCCCTCGCCCCTCGCCATGTCGTCAGAAGAAGGCCATGCTGGCGTAGGTGACCGTCGAGTTGAACTGGTCGGTGATCCCCCGGTCGTAGCGCAGCACCTCCCCCTTTTCCGCCGAGATCAGCTTCAGCATGGAGTAGATCGGCGCGAATCCGCAGATCCGCCGGCGGTCCTGCTCCTCGTGGATGAACCGGGCGAAGGCCTCGGCGTCGAGCTGCTCCACGTGCTTGAGCATCTGGAGGTCCGTCTGCAGGCAGCGGTGGAAGGAGAAATCTGTGGGCGGCTGCGGATCGCCGTACCGCAGGCCGATGTGGGCCAGGTCCGCGCTGGCGATGACGCAAGCCTGGCGGCCCGACTCGGTCAGGATCTTCTTCAGGGCCTCGAGAAAGGCCGAGACCGTGTCGCCCAGCGGCCGAAGCTCGGGGTCGAAGAGGCAATTCGGCGGGAACGCACACAGGACCGGCACGATCACGACTGGCCGCGTGCGCCCCGCCACGTACTGCAGGAACGGGAGCTGGAACTCGATCGTGTGCTCGTGCCGATGGCGGACGTCCTCCGCGAAGTACCGCTCGCCAGCTTCCCGCCGGAGGGCCTCCACCACGTCGCGGTCCACAGGAACCCGCCCCAGCGGCGTCTCGAAGGCCTTGTCCGTCACGGCGAACGCCTGCTCGAGCCCACTGTGGCAGGTGCCTAGGATCACGAAGAGATCGGGGGGCTGCGCGTCGGCCACCTCCTTGTACGCCCAGGCATAGACCGGCCCGCCGAGCCGCAGCTCGTAGTGCGGCGCCACGATCGCCTTGATCGGCTTGCCCTTGTTGGCTGAGGCCTGGATCGGTGGTCCTTCCTTCGAGGAGAAGAAGGACTCGATCTGCAGCCGTAGCTGCTCCGGGTCTGCCTCGTAGCTCTTCCCCGCGTAGGCGGCGGCCCGGACCGGCGCGGCCCGGTAGGCCTCGAGCGCCGCCCGCTGGGCCGCCTCCACCCGTTCCCCTTCGAGGAACAGCTTCTCGTCCAGGTCCGCCACCAGCCGCTCGAGCCGGTCGGGCATCAGGAACTCGCCGAAGCGCTTGAGGTATTGGACGCCGATCTCCTCGAGGGAATGGTCGCCGTCGAAGAACTGGAGCACATAGAAATAGTTCAAGGGGACGATGAGCTTCTCCGTGCTGAGCCCGGTGGGGTCCCAGAGGACGACGTACTTCTCGTCCTTCTCCCGCAGCGGGGAGAACTGGAGGTTGCGGAGGACCGGGTACTGTTTCGGGTCTTTGGCCGGCTCGGTCATGCCTCGGCCTCGGCGTCGAGCGCAAAGGGTGCGATTGTACCGGAAGAGACGCCGCGGCGGCAAGCGCCCGTATTGAGTCATCTAAAATCTTACCGGGCGACAGATCGTTGCGTCATTTGTCAATCTTACCCTCCACATCCGCATGGGGCGGGTGGGAAGGAGGGAGAGGATGGAGGCACATGGCATGGCGCGACGGTCGAAGCACGAGTATCTGCGGGTCATGTGGCAGCGGGACTCAGCGGGCAAGCCGAGGCGAACGCTCGGCGCTGCTGGACGAAGTGACGCGGGTCTGTCGGTATCACCGCAAGGATGCGATCGGGCTGCTGAGCCGAGCGGCGCCACCGCGGCCGCTGGTGCGCCGGGTGGCCCGACGACGGCCGACCTATTCGGAGGCGGTCATTCGGCTCCTCGCCCAGGTCTGGGCGGCCTCGGGCTCTCGGTGCGGCCAGCGGCTGAAGGCCGCGCTGCCGCCCTGGCTGCCCTGGCTGAAGCGGCGCACCGCGGTCCCGCCGGCCTTGGAAGCCCACCTGCTGCGCATCAGTCCCCGGCAGATGGATCGCCGGCTCCGGGAACGGAAGCAGCGGATCAAGCGGCGGCGCTCTGGCACGACGCGCCCGGGCTCGTTGCTCACGCACCAAATCCCGCTCAAGACGGACCACTGGGAGGTCATGAAGCCGGGCTATCTGGAGATCGACCTCGTCTCGCACTCCGGGGCCTCGGCCGCCGGCGAGTTCCTGCATACCATGGACTGGGTGGATAGTCACACCACCTGGGTGGAGCGCCAGGCGATCATGGGCAAGAGCCGTCACGGAGTGGTGCAGGCCATGACGGCGATCGACCACCAGCTCCCGTTCCTGCTGCGGGGTGTGGACTCCGACAACGGGAGCGCGTGTATCAATGCCCATCTCTGGACCTTCTGCCAGGACCGTCCGGCAGGACAGGCTGTCCAGTTCACCCGCTCGCGGCCCTACAAGAAGGATGACAATGCCCATGTGGAGCAGAAGAACTGGACCCACGTGCGCAAGCTCGTGGGCTGGGAGCGGTACGACACCCCCGAGGCCCTCGCCGCGCTCACCGCGTTGTATGCCGATCTGCGGCTCTTCCAGAATCTCTTTCAGCCCTCGATGAAACTGGTGCGCAAGGTGCGCGTGGGCTCGCGGCTGATCCGGCGCGATGATCGCCCGCAGACCCCGTTTGAGCGGGTGCAAGCGTGCCCCGAGGCGGATCCGGCCAAGGTGGCGGCCCTGGAGCGGGTGCGGGAGACGACGGACCCGTTTGTCCTCTCGCAGCGGATGGCTCGGCACCTGGAGCGGCTCTGGGCGCTCGCCACCCGGGCGACACGGACGCCGCGCGAGGCGGCGCCCCGGCCCCCGCAGCCGCGCAGGCAGACGCCCTGGCGTGGCTGGACCTTCAGCCCACGGGTTCAGCAGCAGAAGTGGGGCATGGGTCGCGTCCAGCGTCCGGAGAGGGCGAACTCTGGCTCGGACCACCGGGCGATCGCCCCGTATAAAGCAAATACGGAAGCCGAGGGTCCGGCCGGGAACCGCAAGAGGCCCAAAATCGGCTGCGGCAACCACGTCGCCCGGTAAGATTCAGAAATGACGCAACGAATCATCTGTGGGTAAGATTTTCAAATGGCTTGACAGGGGGCGTGCCCGTCGGCGATTTGTCCCCAGGCCCCCGGGACCCTCGCGCGCTGTTCGATCGTCCCGCGAACTCCCCCTTGTCGAGGAGGACTTCCTTACAGTGGCGAACAAGCGCTCGGATGTGTCCCAGGCGACCTTGACGCGTCACCAGGTGTCTGCTAGTATCCGCCTGCGGGGTGGAGCAGTCTGGTAGCTCGTTGGGCTCGATTCCGCAGGATCCCCATGAGCACAAAGCTCAAGGGAGACATCTCGGAGCAGGCAGCCATTCTTCAAGCTTTGAAGCGTGGCTGGGGGGTGCTCAAGCCGATCGGAGACAGGTCACCTTATGACCTGATATTCGATGTGCACGGTACCCTCGTCAAAGTGCGGGTTAAATGCGCCTGGTTCGACGAAGCGCGCGGCCACTACGTTGTCGACAGCCGTCGGACGAAGACAAACCGGCGAGTGATGGTCCGAGAGGTATACACGCCTTCGGACTTTGACTTCGCGCTCGCCTACCTGCCGGACCGAGACCTGTTCTATGTCTTCCCGGTGGATGTGTTCATCAGCTACGCCAGCGAAATCCATCTGGTGGAAGCTGACAAGCGTCAGCGGAAACTGCATGCCGCCGCATTCCGTGACGCGTGGGATTTGATCCTGCGCTGGGCTGCGCGGAAGGAAACTTCTGCGCGATTACCTGTCAAAGTCGGGGAAGCCGCTGGCGGGGTAACCCCGAGCCAAGCCCTGCGGGGCGTTGTGTTCGCAGGGAAGGTGTAGAGACTTGACGGCAGGCACCCTAACGGCGGTGCAGCCGGGCCGAGGGTGAAGGGAAAGTCCAGACCACAAACCGGCATCGCTGGGCAGCGAAAGCTGTCGTGGTAGGCATAACCCAAAGGTCGGAGGTTCAAATCCTCCCCCCGCAACCAGCCTCATAAGCTCCTCGGTATAGGCGCGGGCTCCCGGCGGGAGCCCGCGCCGTTTTGTCTGGGCGTTTCGCCGCTAGACGCTAACCTGTGTCGTCTACCCGCCTGCATCGGCCACAAGCCAGCCGCAACTGCTCCTAGGAGCCGGCGGCGTTAATCGGCGTGCTGCTCACATCCTGGATTATATACGTACGCCGAATGGCGTATAGACAGGACTCACCTGTTGGCGCTAGGGTTAGCGGGCTCGGGGGACAGTATGCCCACGCTTGAAAAGGCTATCGCTCGAAGTCATTTGCAAACCCTCCCTTCACCCTTCGACGGGCTCGGGGTGAACGGAGATGCCGCTGAAAACACAAATATTTTCCGTTCGTGCTGAGCGGGTCGAAGCACGGCCATGAGGTTTTGAAATGACTTCTAACACCACGGAGGGCCAACTATGAGGACCATCGCCACGCTCGCGGCCGTGTGGCTGCTGGGGCCGGCCGCGGCGCTCGCCCAATCGGCTCCCGACATGCTCGAAAAGGCGCTCCCCGGCATCGTCACGGTGGCTGTCAAGAAGCAGTCGTTCGGTGCCAAGCCCAGGGGCGAGGCCGTGCCGTCGGCCGAGCTGGCCTACCAGAAGGCGCTGGATCTGAGCGGGGTGGAATCCTCCGGCTCCGGCTTCGTGATCGAGCGGAAGGGGAAGAAATACATCGTCACCAACTACCACGTCGTGGACCAGGCGGAGCCAGCGGGCGACGTGCTGGTCATCTACAGCATCAACCGGTCGGAGTACCGGGTCCGGGTGGTCGGGGGGGACGTCTACTAC
>CAZTUO010000161.1:0-7333 GCA_964616355.1 uncultured Nitrospira sp. | reverse complement strand
CGCCGGGGTCGCCCTGCTGCGGCAGGCCGGGATCGAGAACGCCGCGCGCGAGGCCGGCTGGCTCGTCGCCGCGGCCCTGTCCTGTTCGTCCCTGACGCTGCGGCTGGAGGCTGATCCCCTGATCGAAGCCGAGCACTGGCGCCGGGCCTGGGCCCTGCTGACGCGGCGGGCGGCGCGCGAGCCGCTGCAGTACCTCCTGGGCACCCAGGAGTTTTGCGGGCTCGAGTTTGCCGTGAGCCCGGCCGTGCTCATCCCGCGACCGGAGACCGAGTTGCTCGTGGAGGAGTTGGTGCGCGCCGGGTGCGTGCGCGGAGGCGCGGTCGTCGCCGACGTCGGCACGGGGTCCGGTTGCATCGCGGTGGCGGCGGCCCGCGCGCTGCCCGGCGCGGTGGTCTATGCCACCGACCTGTCGCAGGACGCCCTTCGGGTGGCGCAGGACAACGCCGCGCGGCACGGGGTTGCGGATCGCGTCCGGTTTCTCGCGGGAGACGGTTGCCGGCCGCTGGCGGCGGAGGGCCTGCGCGGGCGGCTCGCTGCCCTGGTCTCGAACCCCCCCTACGTGCCTGATGCGGAGCTCGACCGGCTGCAGCCCGAGGTCGGCCGCTTCGAGCCACGGCTCGCCCTCGCGGGCGGGCCCGATGGGTTGGTGCTGCACCGGCGCCTCCTGAGCGAGGCGAAGCCGTTGCTCGTCCCAGGAGGCCTGCTGGCCCTGGAAGTCGGGCAGGGGCAGGCCGGGCGGCTGCGGGAGCTGGCCGAGGCCGAGGGCGGCTACCGCTACCTCGGCGCGCGACGTGACGCGGCGGGCATTGAGCGGGTCGTCTGTCTGCAGAAAACGTGATGGGTGACACGTGGTGCGTGACAAGTTGCCGAGGGAGCGGATTCCGCGTGAGCGCAGTGGGTATCCGTCACCCGTCGTGCGTCGCTGGGGACCCGTTGCATTCTGCGGAGCAACGGGTGTCCACGTCACGGTTTTGTGATGGACCGCATCGTCATCACCGGCGGCAGGCGGCTAAAGGGAAGCGTCCGGGTCAGCGGGGCGAAGAACGCTGCGCTGCCCATCCTCGCCTCGACGCTGTTGGGCGGCGGGGACTGCGTGCTCGGCAACGTTCCGCAGGTCGTGGACGTGGCTACCATGGCAAAGCTGCTGGGCCTGTTGGGCGTGTCGGTTCAGGTGGATGGCACGCGAGCCGTCGCCCGCGCCGACCGGATCACCTCCACCGAGGCGCCCTACGACCTCGTGCGGACGATGCGCGCCTCCGTCGTGGTTCTGGGGCCGTTGGTCGCCCGCTGGGGCGAGGCGACCGTGTCGCTACCAGGCGGCTGCGCGATCGGCACGAGGCCGGTCAACCTGCACCTGGCGGGGCTGGCCAAGCTCGGGGCCGAGGTCGGTGTCGAGCACGGCTACATTCGGGCGAAGGCCCGGCGGCTCCGCGGGGCGCGGATCTATCTCGACATCCCGACCGTCACCGGGACCGAGAACCTCATGATGGCGGCCTGCCTGGCGGAGGGCACCACGGTGCTGGAGAACGCGGCCAAGGAGCCGGAAGTCGTGGATCTCGCCGCGTTCCTGGTGAAACGCGGCGCGCGCATCCAGGGCGCTGGGTCCGACATCGTAACCATCGAGGGTGTGTCTGAGCTGCGCGGCGCCGACCACGAGATCATCCCCGATCGGATTGAGGCGGCCACGCACCTGCTCGCCGGGGCGATCACCCGGGGGGATGTCCGTGTCGAGGGTTGCCGCCCGCGGCACCTCGAGGCAGTCGTCGAGAAGCTGCGGGAGGCGGGCGTGGAGGTGACCGAAGGCAAGGAGAATCTGCGCGTCAAGGCCGACCGCCGGCCCAAGGGGGTGGACGTGAAGACGTTCGCCTATCCGGGGTTTCCCACGGATGTGCAGGCCCAGTTTATGGCCCTGATGTGCATCGCCGAGGGCCCCAGCGTCATCACGGAGACTGTGTTCGAGAGCCGGTTCATCCACGTGCCGGAACTGCGGCGCATGGGGGCCGACATCAAGGTGGAGGGGAGCCACGCCCTGGTCAACGGCATCGAGCGGCTGACCGGCGCGCCGGTCATGGCCTCGGACCTGCGGGCAAGCGCCGGGCTCATCCTGGCCGGCTTGGCGGCCGAGGGGGAAACCGAGGTCTCGCGCGTCTACCACCTGGATCGCGGCTACGAGCGGATCGAGGAGAAGCTCCAGAACCTCGGCGCCGAGATCCGCCGCGTGAAGGGTGCCAAGGCTGACGCCGCGGCCGGGTGATGGTATGCTCACGATCGCGCTCTCGAAAGGCAAGCTGCTGGAGCCGGCCCTCGATCGGCTGGCCCGCGCCGGCTACGCGAGCAAGGCCTTGTCGGCGGACAGCCGCCGGCTCGTCTTCACCTGTCCGGACGCCGACGCGACGCTGCTGATCGTCCGCCCCAGCGACGTCCCAACCTATGTCGAATACGGCGCCGCCGACGTCGGCATAGTCGGGAAGGACGTGCTGCTGGAGCAGGACCGGGACGTGTATGAGCCGCTAGACCTCGGCTTCGGCCGCTGCCGGATCGTCGTCGCTGCGCTCAAGGGCCGGGAGCTGCGGGATCGGCTGTCCGCCCGGGTCCGGGTCGCAACGAAATATCCCAACATCACGGAGCGCTATTTCAATCAGAAGGGCATTCCGGTCGAGATCATCAAACTGTATGGTTCCGTCGAGCTGGCCCCCATTGTGGGGCTGGCTGACCGCATCGTGGACCTGGTGTCCACGGGACGGACCCTCAGGGAGCACCATCTGGTCGAAGTGGACGTGATCGCGGAGTCGACGGCCCGGCTGATCGTGAACCGCGCGAGCCTCAAGATGAAGCACGGGCCGATCATGGGTCTCATCGCGCACCTGCAGGGCGACGGGGGGCGTGCCAGGAGCCGCCGGGCGGGCCTGCTGGTCCGGGGCGGCTGAGCGAAACGGCCGGGCCCGGGCCGGGAGAGGCTGGCGGTGCGCCGGAGCGGCGCAGGGGGCGACTATGAAGGTGATGACGAGGTCGGATCGGGCGTTCAAGACCGCGCTCACGCGCGCGGTGTCTCGGGCGAGCCTGCAAGGCCGCGCGGTCGAGGCGACCGTGCGGACGGTCCTCAAAGCTGTGGAGCGGGGAGGGGACCTCGCCGTCGCCCGCTATACGAAGAAGTTCGACCGCGTGAGCCTGAAGCCAGGCCAGTTCCGGGTCAGCCCCGAGCAGGTCAAGGAAGCCTACTATCACATCCGCAAGGAAGAAGGGGACGCGCTGCGCTACGCCGCCCAGCGGATCATGGCGTTCCACGAACGGCAGCGGGCCAAGACCTGGATGTACCAGGACGGCGGCGCGACCTTGGGCCAGGTGATCCTCCCGCTGGACTCGGTCGGGCTGTACGTCCCCGGCGGGAAGGCCGTCTATCCCTCGACGGTCCTGATGTGCGCGGTGCCGGCCAAGGTGGCGGGGGTCCGGCGCGTCGTCATGTGCACGCCGGCCCAGAAGACGGGGATCAGCCCCTACCTGCTCGTCGCCGCCGACATCGCCGGGGTGGACGAGGTGTACCGGATCGGCGGCGTACAGGCGATCGGTGCGATGGCGTACGGGACCAAGACGATCGCCCGGGTGGACAAGATCGTGGGGCCGGGCAACCAATACGTCGCGGCCGCGAAGCGCCTCCTCTACGGCACGGTCGGACTCGATATGGTCGCGGGGCCGAGCGAGCTGCTGGTGATTGCCGACGAGGGCGCCAATCCGGCCCACGTCGCGGCCGATCTGCTCTGCGAGGCCGAGCACGACGAAGAGGCACGGGTGTACCTCGTGACCACCTCGGAGCGCCTGGCACGAGAGGTCGCCCGCCAGATCGAGGAGCAGCGGAAGCGCCTCAAACGGGACAAGATCCTGGCCCGCTCGATCGGCCAGCACGCGACGGCCTTCGTCGTCGGCAGCCTGCAGGAGGCGATTGACCTAGCCAACGAGATCGCGCCTGAGCACCTGACGCTCTCGGTGGACCGCCCCTTCGATTTCCTCGAGAAGGTCCGGAACGCCGGCGCGCTGTTCCTCGGGCGGCACACCGCGCCGGCGGTGGCCGACTACGTGGCCGGCCCGAACCACGTGCTGCCCACGGGCGGGACGGCTCGGTTCTTCTCGCCACTCGGCGTGGACGACTACTTGAAGAAGAGCAACATCATCTCCTACAGCCGGGAGGAGCTGATCAAGGCCAAGGACCACCTGGCCCGCATCGCGCAGATGGAAGGGCTCGACGCGCATGCCAAGAGCGCGGAGAGCCGATATCTCTGAGCCAGGAGGGGCCCGTGAGAAGCGCGACGGTCGAGCGAGCTACCGCCGAGACCCAGATCAAGGTCGAGCTCGCCCTGGACGGCACGGGGCGGAGCCAGATCCGCACGACCATCCCGTTCCTGGATCACATGCTCACGCTCCTGGCCAAGCATGGGTTCTTCGACCTCACGGTGCAGGCCAAGGGCGACACCGAGGTGGACGACCACCACACGGTCGAGGACATCGGCATTGTGCTGGGCCAGGCGCTCGCGCAGGCGCTGGGCTCGAAGGAAGGCATACGCCGCTTCGGCTGGGCCTCCGTGCCGCTGGATGAGACGCTCGTGCAGGTGACGGTGGATCTCAGCGGGCGGCCGTACCTCGTCTATCGTGTGGAGCTGCCGGAGCGGCGGATCAAGGCCTTTGACCTCGGTCTCTTCGAGGACTTCTTCCAGGCCTTCGTGACGCACGGGGGGGTGAACCTGCACGTCAATCTCCTGTACGGGCGCAACCCGCACCACATCATGGAAGCGGCGTTCAAGGCCCTGGCGAAGGCCCTGGACCAGGCGACCTCGCTCGACGAGCGGGTCCAGGGGGTGCTGTCCACGAAAGGCAAACTATGAATCGCGCCGGATCACCGTGTCACCCATCACGGTTGTGATGATTGCCATCATTGACTACGAGATGGGCAATTTGCGGAGCGTGCAGAAGGCCTTCGAGGCGGTCGGGCACCAGGCCCTCGTCACGCGGGAGCGCCGCATCATCGAAGACGCCAGCCACGTGGTGCTGCCCGGGGTCGGCGCGTTCGCCGACTGTATGGCGAACCTGGACCGGTACGGTCTCATTGAGCCGATCCGGCGGGCGGTCGCGGCCGGCAAGCCGTTCCTGGGGATCTGCCTCGGCCTGCAGCTTCTGTTCACGGAGAGCGAGGAGTTCGGCCTGCACCGGGGGCTCGACCTCGTGCCCGGCCGGGTGCGGCGCTTGCCCTTCGGCGGGAACGGCGCCACGGGCCCGGGCGGCCAGGCAGCGGCGCTGAAGGTCCCGCACATGGGCTGGAACCAGGTGGCGATCCGGCGCGTGGCTCCACCGCTGCGGGGCATCGAGTCGGGGGCGCACTTCTATTTCGTCCACTCCTACGTCGTCGAGCCGACCGATCCGTCGGTCATCGCGACGGTGACGGAGTACGGGCGACCGTTTGTCTCCAGCGTCTGGCGGGATAACGTCTTTGCCTGCCAGTTTCATCCCGAAAAGAGCCAGGCGGTCGGGCTGCATCTGGTCAAGAATTTCGGCGACTGGCAACCGTAAGTCGCGACGGGTGAACGGTGGCAAGTAAAGCGACAGGGAGGCAGGTGACGGAAAGTCCGGCGGGCCGCACCTTCCTGTGCACCCTGGGCTGCTCCCTCTTCGCGCTCCTGTTCGTTGCCAGTTGTGCCCCGTCCAAGGTTCGGGTGGACGAGTCCCCCAAGCTCGGCGAGTACCGCGTGCAGTCGGTCGTGATCCTGCCGTTCGAGGCACTGCCGACGCCTCAGAGCACCGATACCAGCGGCGCCGACCTCTACGTGCCGCCGGGGATGGCGCGCTCCAGCATCTCGCTGGCGATCCCGCTGGAGGCGGAGCGGCTGAACAACCCGACGGCGACCGTGCCGGCCTATGCGCCCGAGAAGGTCACCCGCTTCGTGTACGGCCGGCTGCGGAAGTGGGCCGGTCTTCGCGTGCTCGCTCCCGGTGAAGCGGCGGACGCGATCAAGGCGGCACAAGCGGGCGGCGGCTCGTTGGAGGAGGTCGGCAAGCGGGTGGCGCAGCGGCTGCAGGCCGACGCGGCCCTGGTCGGCCGCGTGCTCATCTACCGGGAGCGGGGCGGCAGCAAGATCGGCGGAGACCCCGCGACCGTGGGGTTTGAGTTGAAGCTGGTCGCGGCGGACGGGACGACGCTGTGGGTCGGCAACTACTACGAGAAGCAGAAGCCGATGATCGAGGACTTGCTGGGCTTCTGGCAGCGGGGTGGGGTCTTCGTCACGGCGGACGAGCTGGCCCGATACGGCGTGGACCACGTGCTGGAGAAGTTTCCGTTCGGGGCGCCGCCCGCGCGGTACGAGCCCGAGGGGCTGTCCTAGCGTCATCGCACCGATGCTCGTGATTCCCGCCATAGACCTGAAGGACGGACGCTGCGTGCGGCTTCGGCAGGGGGACCTGCGCCGGGAGACGGTCTATTCCGAGGATCCGGCGGCGACGGCGCTTCGGTGGGAGCGCCAGGGCGCGCCGCTGCTGCACGTGGTGGATCTCAACGGGGCCGTGGCCGGCGCGCCGAAGAACCTCGCGGCGATCGCGGCGATCCTGAGGGCCGTGGCCGTCCCGATTCAGGTCGGCGGCGGGATCCGGACCCTGGAGACGATCCGGCGCTACCTCGCCGAGGGCGTCCAGCGGGTGGTCCTGGGCACGGCAGCGCTCCAGGACCGAGGCCTGCTCGAGCGCGCCTGCGCCGAGTTCCCCGGGCGCATCCTCGCGGGGGTGGACGCGCGGGACGGGAAGGTGGCGGTTCGCGGCTGGACCAGCCTCTCGGACCGGACGGCCCTCGATCTGCTGGACAGCCTCTCCGGCTGCGCGCTCGGCGGGATCGTCTATACCGACATTGCGCGGGACGGCATGCTGGCGGGGCCCAACCTCACCGCGCTGCGGACCGTCGCGGACCGGGCGGCCTGGCCCGTCATCGCCTCCGGCGGCATCACTCGGGTGGAGGATCTCGAGGCGATCAAGGCGCTGAGCCCGCGCATCCAGGGCGCGATCGTCGGGAAGGCGCTCTACGAAGGCACGCTGGACCTCGCGGCGGCCATCGCCGCCGCGGCCTGACAATGTTGACCAAGCGCATCATTCCCTGTCTCGACGTGAAGGACGGCCGGGTCGTCAAGGGCGTCTCCTTCGTGAACCTGCGGGACGCCGGCGATCCCGTCGCAGTCGCGCGCCTCTATGATCAGGAGGGGGCGGACGAACTCTGCTTCCTCGACATCACGGCCTCCTTCGAGAACCGGAAAACGATCCTGGACGTGGTGGCGCGGACGGCCGAGCAGGTCTTCATGCCGCTGAC
>CAZTUO010000160.1:0-7346 GCA_964616355.1 uncultured Nitrospira sp. | reverse complement strand
ACCGCCCCCTACGCCCGCTCCTTGCGCGCGATGAACCACACCGCGAGCGCCATCGAGGCCGCCACCCTGGTGCTCGTGTTGGACCACGCGACCGACCTCGCCGGCAAGAACACCATGAACCGGGTCGAGGCTGTGGGACAGGATGGACAGACCCGGGACGGCAAGCCCTATTTTCGGGTTCCCGGGCCCATGCTCGCGCCTTACGGCGAAAGCGAGGCCGTGACCGTGCGCCTCCGGAATCCCGACTACGTGACGCTTTGGACCCCGTCTTTCCGTGTCCTCGGGACTGCACAGCCGGATCCCGGCCGGCAGGCAGCGGACGCCCTCGATCGGCTCATCCAGCTCCTGATCAAAAAGGGCCTGCTGACCGAAGAGGAGTGGACCGAGGCGGTCCAGCCAACCGGCCCCGACCGGTGAGGCGCGAAGAGGATCGGCCTGAGCCCCCTGGAGGCTGACGGGCTCGCTTTCTGTCCAATTCAACTCCATTCTCATACGGAATCACCCTTCCTCTAACACGTCTCCACACATTTGAGGCATTGAGTATCTGCGTAACGCTTTCTACCCTACACCGTTCCAGGTATATCAACAGCGATGTTCCAACACCCTTCCTGGCAACCCGATCGCCACACCGGAGGCCGGGGGCTGGCCGATCACCTCGCACGCCACTGTCGTCTGGGACGTGGAGGCAGCCAGACCCGGTCCATCCGCTCGGCCGCGGTGACCGTGGTGCCCCTGTAATCCCCGTCCAGTGGAGGACGGCGTCAGCGATGGGCCTGACCCGGAGCGACAGTCAGGTAGTCCCCTACGGACAGGTGCCGGACCTTCGCCCGAATCAGACACGCATCGCGCTGAAGAAGCCTTGCAGGCGTCAGAGTTGCGGTTCCGGTCGGTCTTCTTTTCGGCCATTGACGCCATCGCGCTCACCGATGGGGACGGTCGCATCATCTCCTGGAACCAGGGCGCCGCCACGATGTTCGGCTACCGGGAGGACGAGATCCTGGGATGCCCGCTCACCTTGCTCATGCCGGAGCGCTACCGGCAGCGGCATCTGCAAGGCCTGGCGCGGCTGCGTGCCACGGGCGCATCTCCCCTCCTCGGCCGGACCTTGGAGTTCCACGGACTGCGGAAGGACGGCACGGAATTCCCCCTGGAGCTGTCCCTGGCGACCTGGAAGGTCGGCGACCGAGCTTTTTACAGCGGGATCATGCGAGACATCACCGAGCGCAAGCGCGCGGAGGAACGGCTGGCGAAAATCAATGACTGTTTCCTGCACTTCACCACCGATTTCGATCAGAACATCGCCCGTGTGACCGCGCTCTGCGGGGAGCTCCTCGGAGCGAACGGCGCCATCTACGCGCGGCTGGACCACGGGGTCATCGACGTGCGCACGCAGTGGGGCCTTCCGGCGACGTCCGTGCACCAAGGAACGCCGGAGGGCCAGGCCATCGAGCAGATTATCCGATGGGGAGGAGACCGCCGGATCGTGCGCCAGATTGCGGAACCCCAGACAGGCAACGGGTCCGATCCCCAAGGCCTCGCCTGGCGGACCTGGATGGGAACGGCGGTGAAGCTCGGCCAGCAGGCCGTTGGCTGCCTGTGCGTGCTCTCATTGCAGCCGCTCGCGCCTTCCGAGGCGGACGAACGCCTCATGGGCATCCTGGCCTCGGCGATCGGTATCGAAGAGGAACGGAAACTGGCCCAGGGAGCCTTGCGCGAGCGCGAGCGGCAGTTGCAGCAGATCAACGAGGAGCGTGAACGGCTGGCGCGCGACCTCCACGACGGCATCATCCAGTCCGTCTACGCCATCGGGCTCAGCCTGACCGAGTGTCGCCGACGCCTGCTTCCGAAGGACCCCGAGAAGGCCATGGTTCGCTTGGATGGGGCTATCGCGGACCTGAATGCGGTGATCCGCGAGGTCCGGTCCTACCTCCCTGGACTCACGCTGAAGACCGGAACGGTTCCCGACCTCGAGACCGGACTCGCAAGCCTGCTTCGGACCCTGAACCGGGCTCCGCCGCCCCGCTTTCGCTCAGAGATTGACCCTCAGGCAGCCGCCCGGGTGACGCCGGACCAGGGCCATCATCTCCTGCAGATCGTGCGGGAGGCCCTGAGCAACAGCCTCCGGCACGCTGGCGCGACGACGGGAGTGGTCTCCCTGCGCGTGGACCACCACGGTGTCCGCCTCGAAGTGCGGGACGACGGCGTGGGGTTCGACGCCGCGGCGTACCAACAACGCGGTCATGGACTGCGCAACATCGAGGCTCGCGCGCGAAAGCTCGGAGCGCGGGTTGAGATCGCCTCGATGCCCGATGCCGGGACCAGGATCTCTGTCGAAGTCCCCGTGGGAGGCTGGCATGGCGACTCCTAGGAGCGAGCCGATCCGCGTGCTTCTCGTGGACGACCACAAGGTGGTGCGCAGCGGACTGAAAATGCTCCTGAACCGAAGCGGCCACATCGAGGTCGTCGGCGAGGACGGGATGCTGCTGACCGCCGTTCCCGAAGCCGTCCGCCTCAAGCCCGACGTCGTGCTCCTGGACATCTGTCTCCCCGACGGGAGCGGGGTCGAGGCCTGTCGCGAAATTCGCGCCGCCTGTCCGGGGACCCGGATCCTTTTTCTGTCGTCATTCCTCGACGACGAGGCTGCCATCGAGACCGTCCGGGCTGGAGGCGATGGGTATCTTCTGAAGGAAATCAGCGAAGAGGTGCTCATTGGCGCAGTCGAGATGGTCGCCCGGGGCCAATCCATCCTGGCGCCGGCGGTCAGACGGCTGGTCCAGGCACAGATGCGGCACGCGGAGGGAATCGAGACCAAAGCCGATCGGGTCCTCGTCACCTCGCAGGAGCGGCGCATCCTTGCGCTCGTTGCGCGAGGGCAAACCAATAAGCAGATCGCGGTGGCCTTGGGGCTGAGCGACAAAACCGTCCGGAATTACCTCAGCAGCATCTTCCAGAAACTGCACGTCACGCGCCGCTCCGAAGCCGCGGCCCGGTATGCCCAGCTTCTCATCCGCCGCAAGGACATGCCCGATCTCACTAAGTAGCCATCCCTTCTCTTCGCCTGGCCTATCCCGCTCCCTCGCTTCAGGTTGAGATATTTTTCCTGGCTTCATGGGACAAATGACTCTGCCACCGACCCCGCGCAGCGCTCCTTCCCCCTCGTCCCTAGAGGTTTGCAGCCCTACCGCCTGCCTCCCCGCAACAGAGTCAACCAGAATTGCTCCCTCAATATGAGCAATGTACTTTAGTGTGTTGTACTTCATTACCACTTAGGACAGGGTTGAGACGCCTTCGGGCCGGCTGTGCTTCGGGCATGGACCGCGCCCACCGGGACGGGCCGATCCGGTGGTCCATGGTGCTCCGGACAAGGCTGAGGCGGCTGTGCAGCAATCCAGCGCAAGGAGGGAGGAGAGCATGAAGCGCATCACGCAGACGATCGGCTGGCTGGCAGTCTTGGTGGGGCTCGTCTATGCGGGGCCAACCTCCGCCGGGTCCACGTTGGGGCTCAAAGACGAGGGCGTCGGCATGTACACGGACGCCTCGGTGGCCAACCAGGTCTCCACCTTCACGATTAATCGGACCCAGATCAGTTGCGGCGTGGGAACGGTGAACGCCGGCGGGGACTTTGGCCCCTTCGAGATGCTCATGTTTTCGCTCAGCATTGACAGTTATACCGTGAAGCGAGACGTTCCCCGGACCATCACGGCCACCGGCAAGATGCGCTCGATCACCCGCGTGGCCGGTCAGATCGTGGAAGACACCGAGGGCACCGGCCTCAATCCTCCCCCACACGACTACGTGGCCATCGGCCAAGACAAGGACTCGCCGCAGGTAGATCGCTTCGACATCCACCTCAAGACACCGTTCTGGAACACCGGCAATCCCCTGTGCACCCACTCGCTGATCGTGGCCGGCGGCTGCCGATTTGGAGGCGACGTATTCCTCGGAAACATCGCCGTGTCGAGCACCAAGCAGTTCTAGCTGGCCCTCGTTCAGGATCGAGAGGGCGACTGAGTGGAGGGAGCACCTGGCCTATCGGCCCCCTATCAGAGGAGGGGATGACCATGAAGCGGGCTACCGCCGCGGCCGCGTTGGCGGCCTCCTTGTACCTCGTCTTGACCGTCTTCGCCCATGAGCCGCATGTCACGCAAACGCTTGGCGACCGGCCGGTGCTGCCCGGCCATATCAGCCACGACGACATCGTGGCCGGCAAGCTCAGCTTCGCCCAGATCTTCGCCGCCGGCAAACTACTCTTCGAGGCTCCGTTCAACAAGCTGGACGGCCAGGGCCGTCCCGCAGCCACCGGCAACGGCAAGCCGACCCTGCGCACTCCGGTCACCGATCCGGAGATCGCAATGATCCGGACCTCCGCCCCGGACTCCAACGCCTGCGCTGGCTGCCACGTCCAGCCCCGTGCCGGCGGCGCCGGCGACTTCGTGGCCAACGTGTTCGTGCTCGCCCAGGTCCTGGATCCCGTCACCTTCTCGGTCGCGCGGGAGTTCAGCAACGAACGCAACACCCTGGGCATGATGGGGGCCGGCCCGATCGAGCTGCTGGGACGAGAGATGACCCAGGACCTCCTCGCGATCGCCGCGGCCGCCAGGCAGAAGGCCACCATGATCAAGCGCAACGTCACGCTGCCCCTGACGACCAAGGGCGTGAGCTTCGGCGCGATCACCGCCCGGCCAGACGGCACGCTCGACACCAGCCAGGTCGAGGGGGTGGACGCAGACCTGATCATCAAGCCCTTCCACCAGAAGGGGGCCGTCCGCTCGATCCGCGAGTTCAGCGTCAACGCGATGAACCATCATCACGGAATGCAGGCGGTCGAACGGTTCGGGATGGCGGAGACGGGCACCCGCGACTTCGATCAGGACGGCGTGGAGGACGAGCTCTCGATCGGAGACATCACGGCCGTCACGGTCTTTCAGGCAGCGCTGAACACCCCTGGCCGGGTCCTCCCGAGCGACCCGCTCCTGATCAAGGCGATGGAGCGTGGCGAGAAACGGTTCGGTCAATTGGGCTGCGCCGCCTGTCATCTCCCGGCCCTCATCCTCAACAACTCAGTCTTCTGTGAGCCCTATGGACTCAACCCCAAGGGCACCTTTTCAGACACCTCGAAGTCCTTTTGCTTCGACCTCACGCAGGCTGGGGAGCAACCGCGCCTCGAGCGCCTTGCCGACGGGCGCGCCGTGGTCCGGGCCTATACCGACCTCAAACGTCACAAGATCTGCGACGAAGAGCTCCCCCACTTCTGCAATGAGAAGGTCGTGCAAGCCGGTATCCCGCTGGACCAGTTCATCACGCGGAAGCTCTGGGACGTCGGCAACTCGGCGCCCTACGGACACCGCGGGGATCTGACCACGATCACGGAGGCCATCCTGGCGCACGGCGGGGAGGGCCGGAAAGCACGCGACAAGTTCGCGGCCCTGTCAGCGGAGGATCAGGCCGAAGTGGTGGAGTTCCTCAAGACCCTGCAGGTCCTGCCGCCGGGCTCGCCGCTCGTGGTGAGCCAGTAGCCGAGCGCTCCCAGGACGAACAGAACCACTTAAGGGACGGCTGCAGCGACATGATTGAAGCCCATCGGTTGCTGCCTGACAGCGAGGAGGTATGGCCCCGCTCGCCGCGATTACCAGGTGAACGGCTTAGGTCAGCAAGAAATGGTGGCCCCTCTTGCCGCGGGTTCGAATCGTCTTCGAGTCGCAAGGCCCCTGTTCGGCGCATTCCGACCGCTTGAGCGCCGGTCACGTCCCTTGCGTGCGCCCATTCCCCCTTCCTCGGTCACTCGCCTTGCAGAGGCGCTGAGGATCTCTCTCCGCCCCTCCCCGCACCTGGCTTCCGGGGAAGCCAGTGTGTCAGCCCCTCCCGATCCCTTCGGGCTCCGGGAACCTGCCCCCGCCAAGACAAGAACGGAATCCCTGCCTGTGCGGTGCACGCAGACAGGCGCGTGCGCCCTTGGTGAGCCATCCCCCGCCCCCAGAATCCAGTCCTGCGACTCTCGCAGTTTCAAAAAGTCGCAAAAAATGCTACCTTAGGCAACCGATGCGTAGAGGTAAAGCCAGATCAGTTACAAAAAGTCGCAGAAAACACGACCTTTTGAAGCCGACACCGCTGCTGTGCCAACAGGATTTGGCCTTTAGGAGCGTGGATCGGGAAACAAGGCTGTGAGCTTTGTCTTCTCCAAGCATGTGTTGGAGGAGTTAGAAGCGCGCAAGATACCCCGTCCTTTGGTGGAGCGTATCCTGCAATCGCCTGAGCAAAGAGTCCCGGAGATAGAGAACATCACGTGTTACCAATCGCGGGTGGAAATCAATGGGAAAAAATACCTGTTGCGGATCATGGTAAATGAGACCATTCAGCCCGCCAAGGTTGTGACCGTGTACCGCACCAGCAAGATCGCCAAGTATTGGAGGTCATCATGAAAGTGACGTACGACCAGGAAGTGGACGTGCTGACCATTCAGCTCAGCAATACCCCGGTGGAGGAGAGCGACCAGGATAAACCCGGAGTGATTCTCGATTATGACAAAGCCGGCAAAATCGTCGGCATCGAAATCCTGAATGCATCCAAACAAATCGAGAACCCCAAATCGCTTGAATATGCGGTCGCCTAGCCAGGCTGCCTCCGGAACAACCGACATCCGAATGCCATCTCGGGGCGACTAAGCCCTCGCCAACTACGGTCGCCGAAGGCCGAAGCGAGGAGCGCCGCCCATGCTTCCGCCCCGCCCGGAATGAAAATGGGGACTGGCTCCGGCTCATCCAGAAAGGTCTCTGCCGGTGCTTGTCCCCATTTTCCAAAGAATTCACGGGAGACTGCCTGCTGCAGACTCCCGCTCACCAGTCCATGAAGTGCGGCTTCGTGGCTCACGCCACCAAGCCAATCTTTCATCTACGGTCCCTCACCCACCCGGCTGTCTCAGTCGGGCGGCTCGCCCCCTCCCCGCACCTGGCTTCCGGGGAAGCCAGTGTGGCGGCCCCTCCCGATCCCTTCGGGATCCAGGAACCCTGCCCCCGCCAAGGCTACGGCGGATTCCGCTTGCACCCTTGGTGAGCCAGCCCTCCCCAAGACACCGAGTCACGGCTACGCACTTGTTCCGCGCTATTTCTCCCTGCGCTCCAGCGCGCTTGCCAAAGGCCGCTATGTAGAATAACATGTTGCCGCTGTACCGCCCCCGATTTCCTGGACACGGGGTTGAGGGTATTCACGCCGCCTCCTGGGTGGCCAGGAGATCGCGGCGCACCTGGGCCGGCGCGCGAAAGCCATGGCGCTCCACCAGCCACGGCTCGTTGTACGTGACCAGCCAGGCTTGGAGCGCCTGGCGCAGCTCTTCGACCGTGCGGAATGTC
>CAZTUO010000159.1:0-7363 GCA_964616355.1 uncultured Nitrospira sp. | reverse complement strand
GTCCCGGTTCCTCGCGGGCCTCGGCCGGGTGCTCTACTACGGGTTCTACGATCTCACCCAGGTCCAGCTCAGCCTGCTGGAGGCCGTCGTCAGGACGGCCCCGGCGACGGTGTACTTCCCGCTCGGCGAGGGGCCGGCCTACGAGTTCGCACGGCGCTTCTTCGAACGGCACGTCCGCCCCTTGGCCTCGCTCGTCGAACGGGCGAGGCCCGCGGACGCGCCGGCGCCCCAACCGGCTCCGCAAGGCCGTCCCGCGGTCCGGGTCATGAACGCCGTCGGGCCGGAGGATGAGCTGGCGCTGGTCTGCAAGGAAATCCTGGTCCTGGTAGAAAGCCACGGCTTCGCGTTCGACGAGATCGGGGTCGTCGCCCGCACGCTCACGCCCTATGCCGACGCGCTCCCGCGACTCCTTGCGCAGCACCGCATTCCCTTTGCGACCCCGGCGACCCGGCCGCTGATCGCGGAGCCGGCCGCCAAGGTGCTGGTCCAGCTTGCGCGGCTGCCGCTGACGGGGTTTTATCGCGCGCCAGTCCTGGATGTCCTGACCTCGCCCTTGCACCGGTTCCGGACATCGGGCGGGAATCGGCCCGCCGCCCCGCCGCGCCCCGACCTCTGGCGCCGCGCCGTCGCGGTGCTGGGCATTACCCGCGGGGAGGCGGAGTGGCGGCGGCTGGCCCAGGCGGGCTCCCTCAGGCTCCCGGGGGGCGGAGACCAGGAGGAGGCGCTGGCCGACGAAGAGGCGCTGCCGGCGGGTGGCGTGCCCGCCGCCCAGCTCGACCTGCTCTGGGGGCTGGTGGCGGAGCTGATCGTGGACTGCCGGGCGCTTCCGAGCGAGGGGACGGTCGGCGAGCTGACGGAGGCGTTTCTCCGCTTGGCCGCGAAGCACCTTTCCGTGCCGGGGTTTTCGGAAGCCGGAGAGGATGGACTGGACGGGCGGGGCGCGCGCGGGCCGGCGGCACGCATGGCTTCCGTTGGAGCGGCGCTCCGCGCGTTGTTCGAGGAGCTTCGCGAGCTGGATCGGCTGCCCGGCACGCTGACCTGGGAGGAGTGGGGGGAGCTCTTCACCCGTGCGCTGGAGCGGGCGGCAGTTCCCCTGGGCTCGGACCATCACCGGGGCGTGCAAATCCTGGACGCGATGGCGGCCCGCGGACTCTCGTTCCGCGCGCTGTTTCTGCTGGGCCTGAACGATCAGGTATGGCCCCGCAGCATCCGCGAGGACGCGTTCCTGCGCGACCGGCACCGCCGCGTGCTCGCGGAGACCCTGGGCTACAAGGTGGATGAGAAGCTCGCCGGCTACGACGAGGAGCGCCTCCTCTTCGCGTTGCTCACCGGGGCGGCCCGCGAACGGCTCTATCTGCTCTATCAGCGGGCCGACGCCGAGGGGCGGCCCCTGGCCCCCTCTCCCTACCTCGCCGGGAGCGATGGGCAGGTATCGGGACGGGGGCCGGTGCCGGACATTGCCCTCCCCAGGCGGTTGAGCGAGCGGTTCTCCCTGCCTCTGTGGGCCCCCGCGCTGCTCACCGCTGAGGAGCTGGGGCTCTGGCTGGTGCTGAGCCGCTGCGACCCCGGGCCGGTCCTGGCGGCGTTCGGGCGCGAGGCGGCTCTGTTTCGCAACGGCTGGGAGGCCTTGGGCGCGCTGGAGGGGCGCGGGCGGGAGCCGGGATCCTACGACGGGATCACGGGACCGCTAGACCATGTCCGGGAGCGGATCGTGCAGCGGGGGGTTGCCCCGACGCCGCTGGAACAGTACGCGCGGTGCCCCTTCCAATACTTCGCCGCCCAGGTGCTGGGCCTCGAACCGGTGCGCCGGGAGCCGGTGGAGGCCCTGCCGGCTCAGGCCTTGGGGGAGCTGTGCCACCGCGCGTTGCGGTGCTGCTATGAGCGACTCGTCGCGGCTGGTTGGCCGGACCAGGATCTGGCCCCCGAGAGGCTTCACGCGGAGATCGCGGCAGCGGTGGACGCCGCCACCGACGCTTACGCGGCGCGACAGGGGACCGGCTATCCGCTCCTTTGGGAGTTGGCCCGCGAGACCGTGGCGGCACTCGTGCAGGCGGCGGTTGCCGCCGACGCGGCGGACTACCGGGCGACCGGATACCGCCCGCTCGGCTTCGAGGTGGAGGCGGCGGGCCAGCTGGAGGGGGTCGGCCCGGGGGACAGCGGGGCGCTGCGCCTGCGCGGCCGTTGGGATCGCGTGGATCGGCGCGCGATGCCGCCGGCCTTGCGGGTCGTGGACTATAAGTATAAGCAGGGAAAACAGATGAAGAGCCAGGACCGGAACCTGCTCACCGCTGCGGTGCGCGGGTACCGGCTGCAGCCGCCGCTCTACGCCTTGATGGTGCCCACGGATTGCCCTGAGACGGATCCGGTGCGTCCCGAGGAAGTGGTGTTCTTGTTCCTCGCCCCGCACTGGGCTCAGCCGGTGGACCGGAGCCGGTTCGAGACGGCAAACTGGGCAGGCGACAGGGGCGCCCGGCTCCGCGCCACGCTGCGGACGTTGCTCGAGGGGATCACAGGCGGACAGTTCGTCATCGTGCCGGACGGCTATTGCGACCAGTGCGACTATACGGCGGCCTGCCGCCGCTTCCACGGGCCGACTGCGTGGCGCGCGCACCGCGCGGCAGCGGCGCGCCGGATCCGCGGGCTCCGCAAGCAGAGAGTGGAGCACCAGGGTGATGGGGGTACCGAATGACGAACGACGCCCACAGCATCCCTGACGCGCCCATCCGCCACTTGGCTGAGACCACATTCGATCGCAACGTGGTCGTCGTGGCCGGTGCCGGGACCGGCAAGACGACGCTGCTGGTGAACCGGCTCGTGCATCTCTTGGTGAGGGAGCCGAGGCCGGTGCCCCTCTCGCACATCGTGGTGCTGACCTTCACGAACAAGGCAGCCACCGAGATGAAGGTGCGGCTCCGGGAGCGACTGTTGGCCCTGTTAGCGCCGACAGCGGAGAACGGCGCTCCCGCCCCCGGCGTGGTCCGCATCGAGGAGCTGCGGGCCCGCTACGGCCTGTCGTCCGATGCGATCGCGGCGCGGGCGGCCGCCGCGCTCCGCGAGCTGGAGCGGGCGCAGATCGGGACCCTGCACAGCTTCGCCGCGCATCTCCTGCGCCTTTATCCGATCGAGGGGGGCGTGGACCCGGGCTTTGCGGAGGACGACGGGACGCGCTTCGACGAGCATTTTGCCGCCCAGTGGGACTGCTGGCTGGATGCGGAGCTGGGACCGCAGGGGAACCAGCATGAGGTCTGGCGACGCGCGCTCGCCCAGGCGGGGCTCGAGCAGGTCCGCGCCCTCGCGCGGGCGCTCTCTAGCGAGCTGGTGCCGCTGGAGGAGCTGCACGACCAACTCTCCGAGGGCGGGCTGTCGCCGGGGCTCAGGGCCTGGTTCGCCGAGCAGCGGGCGCGTGCAGCCGCCTTGCTCGAAACCTACGGCCGGCCGAAGCCGCGGAAGGTCGAGCAGATGCTCGCGGCCGCCGCCACCCTCTTCGCGTTGGTGGGAGAAGGCGGGTGCGCGAGCGTCGCTCGGCTGGAACCAGGGGCTCGGGGGCAGCTCGAACGGGATCTGGGCGCCGCCCCGGCCGGGTGGCCCGAGGAGGCGTTCGCCGAGGCCACGAGCCTCCTCCGCATTGCGGCCGGAGTGCTCGCGGCCGATCCGGCGTGGATCCGGGAGCTGGTCTCGCTCCTGCTGCCCTTCGCCGAGCGGGTCCGTCGCGGGTTCCTGGA
The DNA here is from genome assembly GCA_964616355.1 of uncultured Nitrospira sp. GTDB lineage: Bacteria > Nitrospirota > Nitrospiria > Nitrospirales > Nitrospiraceae > CAZTUO01. Next base: position 3,641 of record CAZTUO010000159.1, on the reverse strand, counting down.
GCAGGGCTGGATCTCCTTCGATGGGCTCCTCGCCCGCGCCCGGGCGCTGCTCCGCGACCATCCTGCGATCCGGGAGCGGCTCAAGCAGGAGTATCAGGCGCTGCTCGTGGACGAGTTCCAGGATACCGACCCGGTCCAGTACGAGCTCGTCCTGTTTCTGGCGGAGCGGGCAGGGCAGTGCGCACCGACCTGGCAGGAGGTCGAGCTGGCGCCGGGCAAGCTGTTCATCGTAGGTGACCCGAAGCAATCCATTTACGCCTTCCGGCGCGCCGACATCGAGGCCTTCGAGCGGGTGGTCGGCAAGATCCGGGAGGCGGGGGGCGTGGTGTACGAGCTGGTCACGAATTTCCGGAGCCACGCGGCAGTCATCGAGATGGTGAACGCGGTCTTCGCCCGGCTCCTGATGCCGCAGCCCCACGTGCAGCCGGCCAACGTCCCGCTCGCGGTCCGCCCCGGACGGGCGGGCGGCGTGACGCAGCCGGGCGTGGAGCTGCGCCTGGTCGAGGCTTGGGAGGAGGAGGAAGGCGAGGTGGACGAGGCCGCGGACGCGGCGACCGCGACCCGGCTGGAGGCGGATGCGCTGGCCGCCTGGCTGAAGGAGGAGCTGCTCGCCAAGGAAGAGCTGATTGACCCGGCCGGGCGGCGGATGCCGCTCCAGCCGGGCCATGTCGCGCTCCTGTTCCGGAAGCTGACCCAGGCGCAAGACTACCTGGAGGCGCTCCGGCGGCACGGAATTCCCTATGTCACCGATGGCGAGAAGCACTTCTACCGCCGGCAGGAGGTCGTGGATCTCGTCAACCTGCTGCGGGTTGTCGAGAGTCCCCATGACGCCGTCGCGCTGGTCGGAGTGCTCCGCTCGCCCCTGGGCGGCGTCACCGATCGGGAGCTGGTCGAGCTGAGCGAACGGGGGGCGCTGGACTACCGACGCCGCGAGCGCCTGGTCGGCTGGGAAAGCCCGCGGGCCCCAGCCGTCCGCCGGCTGTACGAGCGACTCGACGAGTTGCACGGTGAGGCGGCGCAGGTCCCGCTTCCCGAGGTGGTCGGGCTGCTCTTTGAACGATTGCCGGTCCTGGAGTTGGCAGCGGCGTCGCTCCACGGCGAGCAGGCGGTCGCCAATCTCGTGAAGCTGCGCCAGATGGCGGCCGAGCTGGCGGATCGGCCGTCCCTGACGCTGACAGGGTTCGTGGAGTTGCTGATCGCCCGGGTGGCGGAGCAGCCCGACGAGGCCGAGAGCGCGCTGGCCGAGGAGTCGCTGGCCGCGGTCCGCGTGCTCACGATCCATAAGGCGAAGGGGCTGGAGTTTCCCGTCGTCGTCCTGCCAGGCCTGCACCATGGGACTGGCGGGACCGGCGGTACTGGGGAGCCGGCACCCGTCTCCGAAGACTGGTCCAGCGGCGTCTTCGGGATCACGGTGGGCGGGCGCGGCACCCTCGGAGCCGTCCTGGTCGCGGAAAAGGCCCGGGTGCGCGAGGCGGCGGAACGCCGCCGGCTCTTCTACGTGGGGATGACCCGTGCCCGCGAGCGGCTGGTGCTCTCGGGCGGGCTGCCGCGCCGTACCCCGCCTGGCGCCCTGCTCGCATTACTGGCCGAGGCGGCGGGCACGGACCCGGTGCATCTGGAGGCCGGGGTCCTGCGGATCGGCGCGGCGTCTCTCCGCACGACGGTCACCAGGCTCGGCGACCGGGCCTTCCGGAACCGACCAGCCTGGACGGAGGGGCTACGCGCACCGGCTGAGTGTGGCGAGCTCGCGGCGCGGTGGGAGGAGCGCGGGCGGAGATGGAGGGAGGCGACCGCGACGCCGCGGCGCGTGACGCCCTCGTGGCTCCTGCGGGAAGCGCGGGGCGACGCGCGAGATCCGGCTCCGCCGAAGGCCCGGCCGGCCGAGGGAGCGCGGCTGGCCGACAGGGCGGCGCTGGTCGGGACCCTGGCGCATCAGCTCCTGGAGCGCTGGGAGTTCGAACGCGGCCTGCTGCAGCTTGAGGCGCGGTTAGCGGAGGTCCTGCGAAGCGGCCTCCCGCCTGAGTGGGAGGCGCACCGCGAGGGCATCGCCGCCGACCTCAGGGCCATGATGCGGGCCTTCGCCGGCTCGGCGCCCTATGCCGACCTGCAGCGGGCGACGATCCTGGGCCGCGAGGTGCCGTTCAGCATTCCTTGGGACGAGGGCCGCCAGGTCATGGACGGGGTGCTGGACCTGCTCTACCGCCTTGACGGCAGGCTGTGGATTGCGGACTATAAGACAGACCTGGTCGAGGAGGGCGGGCTCGAGCGCCGCGCGGGGGAGTATCGGCTCCAGGCGCTCGCCTATCGCGAGGCGGTGGCCCGCGCGCTGGGAGCGACCGATGTCGGGTTCCAGTTCATCTTCCTGCGCCAGGGTCGGGCGATCCAGGCGACATGAGGGGGAGGGACATGAAGCGGAGTAGCTTGGGGCTCGTGGCCGGGTTGCTGGTGTCGGCCTGTGCGGCGACGACGCCAACGCCGGTGGAGACATTGGCGGCGCCGCCGGGGACGCCGCCCGCGGCCGTGAAGGCCCTGGAGGAGGGCAACCGGCTGTATGCGGTCAAACAGTGGGCCCAGGCCCGCGCGCAGTACGAGTCCGCCATCCAGGCGGCGCCGGGCCTCGCCGAAGCGCATTACAACCTGGCGCTGACGCTCGATCGGTTGGGCGACAGGCCGGCCGCGAAGAAGCATTACCTGGAGGCCGCCAACCTGGCGCCTGGCCATAAGGTGATCTGGGATTCCTGGCCGCTGCGCCGGCACGGCGACGTGGTCGCTCCTCCCAAGGGCGACACGCTCTTGACCCCATCGAAGCATCCGTATTAGCCCCGTCCGTTACGGATCAGGACGGCCCACGCATGGCTCGTCGGAAACGCGGCCGGTCGCTCTCCCTCAGTCCCGAGGAGTTCGAGGAACTCGTCCGGGAGGCGATTGACGGGCTGCCGGCCCAGTACCGACGCCTCCTGAGGAACGTGGCGGTCGTGGTGGAGGAAGAACCGTCCCGGGAGGTGCTGGACGACCTGGGGTTGGAAACGGAGGACGACCTGCTGGGCCTCTATTCCGGAACGGCGCTCGACGAGGAGTCGTTTTTTTCGCCGGGCGGGCAGCTTCCGGCCAGGATCTCAATCTACCGGGGTCCGATCCTGCGGCTCTGCCGGACGCGGGAGGAAGTCGTGCAGGAAGTGGCGGACACGGTCGTGCACGAGATCGGCCACCACTTCGGGCTCGACGACGAGGAGATGCCGTACTGAAAAGCAAACAGCAAGTGGCCAACAGCTCGCAGCCGAATCGAAGCGCGAAAAGTGCTCACCCGGTCGGCGGCCCCAACACGCGGATTCTCTGTGCTGGTTGCTGCACGGCTGTTCGCTACTTGCTGCTCGCCGCCTGCTGGCGATAGCCCCAAGCGAGCATGAAGGCGCCGAGAAGCACCATCGGGGCGCTCAGCACCTGGCCCATCGAGAAGGGGCCGAGGACGAACCCCAGGTGCGGGTCGGGCTCCCGGAAGAATTCCACCACCGTGCGGCACAGGCCGTAGCCGGTGATGAAGGTCCAGAACACCGTGCCGGGCGGAGTTGCGAGCCGGCTCACGCCCCAGACGATGAGGAACAGGACGGCGCCTTCCAGTCCGGCCTCGTACAGTTGCGAGG
>CAZTUO010000158.1:0-7385 GCA_964616355.1 uncultured Nitrospira sp. | reverse complement strand
CCATCTTCTTATTCCTCCGTGACGCGGGACGCGTAAAAGGTCTGAACCGAACCTCGGTTGCCGCCCGTCACCTGTCACGCGTCACCTGTCACCGTTGCTCAGCCCTGGCGTTGTTTGTGCCGAGGATTCTCGCAGAGGACCCGCACCACGCCGCGGCGCCGGATCACCTTGCACTTCGAGCAGATCGGCTTGACGGACGATTTCACCTTCACGTCGAGAACCTCCGACGGCACAAGTCCCACCTAAAAAGGCAAAAGCGTGGATGAGGTTCTTTCATACTTTTGCCTTTTACTTACTTGAACCGGTACGTGATCCGCCCCCTCGTGAGATCGTAGGGCGACAGTTCCACGGTCACCTTATCGCCAGGGAGAATCCGGATGAAATGCATCCGCATCTTCCCGGAAATGTGCGCGAGGATCATGTGCCCGTTGTCCAGTTTGACCCGGAACATCGCGTTCGGGAGCGTCTCCGCCACCGTGCCCTGCACCTCAATGACGTCTTCTTTCGGCATCGCCCCCCTGACCTCGCCCTCTCCTCGTCCCGGCAGGTCACAGTTTCGTCAGGATCCGCGGCGGACCGCTCGGCTGGATGACGATGGTGTGCTCGAAGTGCGCCGACCAGCTCCCATCCGTCGTCACCGCGGTCCATTGATCGTCCAGCACGCGCACGGCGCTCCCGCCCATGTTCACCATCGGCTCGAGCGCCAGGACCATGCCGGCCTGCAGACGCGGGCCTTGGCCCGGCTTCCCATAGTTCGGCACCTGGGGTTCTTCATGCAACTGGCGGCCGATCCCGTGCCCCACAAAATCCGTAACCACGGAGAAGCCGGCTGCCTCGACATGGGACTGGATCGCGTGGCTGATGTCCGACAGCCGGTTTCCCACGACCGCCTGCGCGATGCCCTTGGAGAGCGCCTCCTCGGTCACCCGCAGGAGTTCGGCGACCCGGGGCGGGATCGGCCCGACGGCGACGGTCACGGCTGCATCTCCGTAGAACCCCTCCACGATCGCCCCCAGATCCAGCCCGACGATGTCGCCCTCTTTGAGCACCCGTTTCGACGGAATCCCGTGGACGACCTGGTCGTTGACCGAGGCGCAGAGGGTCTTCGGATAATTCCGATAGCCCTTGAAGGCGGGCACACCGCCGCGCGCCCGGAGGAAGTGCTCCGCGAACCGGTCCAGGTCCTCCGTGGTGACCCCCGGCCGCACTTCGCGCTTGAGGGCCTCCAGCGTCTCCGCCACCAGCTTCGACGCACGGGCCATGATCTCGATTTCCTCGGGCGTCTTGAGGATGATCATGCTACCCCGTTGGCGGCAAACAAGTCGAGCAGGCGCCGCTCCACCTCTTCGACGCGCCCGGCCCCATCGAGCTCGGACAGCAGCTCCTGCTTCCGGTAATAGTCAATCAGCGGCGCCGTCTCCCGCTCGTAGACGGCAAGCCGGGCTTCCACGGTCTCCTGCCGATCGTCGCTTCGCTGCACGAGGTCAGCGCCGCACCGGTCGCAGACGCCCGCGCGCAGGGGCGGCGAGAACTCGATATGATAGACGGCCTGGCAGACCGGGCAGCTTCGCCGCCCGGTCAGCCGGCGGATCACCTGCGCGCGGGGGACCAGGACGTTGATTACCCGGTCCAGCCGCTGCCCCTGCGCCCGCAGCAGCGCATCGAGCGCCTCGGCTTGCGCGACGGTCCGCGGAAAGCCGTCCAGCAGAAACCCGCGCGCGCAGTCCGGTTGCGCCAGCTTTTCCCGGACAATCCCAACGACGATCTCGTCAGATACCAGCTTCCCCTGGTCCATGCAGACCTTGGCCTGGAGTCCCAGCGGGGTCTGGTTGCGGACCGCTTCCCGCAGGATGTCGCCGGTCGAAACCTTCGGGTAGCGGAACCGGATGGCCACGCGATCGGCCTGCGTCCCCTTGCCCGCGCCCGGCGCGCCGAGAAACACGACCCGCATGAGGAGGCCTCAGCCGCTGCGCCCGCGCAGCCGCCCCTTCGCGAGGAACCCCTCGTAGTTCCGCATCAGCATGTGCGACTCGATCTGTTGAGCTGTGTCCAGCCCCACGCCGATCACGATCAGCAGCGACGTGCCCCCGAAGTAGAAGGGCACGTTCAGCTTGTAGATGAGAAACTCCGGAATCACGCAGACCACCGCCAGGTACAGCGCGCCGGCGAAGGTGATCCGCGTCAGCACCTTGTAGATGTAGTCCGACGTCCGCTGGCCCGGCCGAATCCCGGGGATGAATCCCCCATACTTCTTCATGTTGTCGGCCATATCCACCGGGTTCAGCACGACGGCCGTATAGAAGAAACAGAAGAAGATGATCAAGCCGACGTACAACAACGTATAGAGCAGCGAACCGGGCGCCAAGTGGCTGCCCAGCGATTGGACCCAGGGAATCTGAATGAACCCCGCGATCGTCGCCGGAAACGCGATGATCGAGGAGGCGAAGATCGGGGGAATGACGCCGGCGGTGTTGATCTTGAGCGGGATGTGCGTGCTTTGCCCGCCGTACACCCGCCGCCCGATCACGCGCTTGGCGTACTGAACCGGAATCTTCCGCCGCCCGCTTTCCAGAAAGACGATAGCCGCCACGACGAACAGCATGACCACCGCCAGGGAGACCAACAGCAGGAAGCTCAACTGCCCCACCTGGTAGAGATCGAAGGTCTGGGCCACGGCGGCGGGAAGGCGCGCGACGATCCCGGCGAAGATGATCAGCGAGATGCCGTTGCCGATCCCCCGCTCGGTGATCTGCTCGCCGAGCCACATCAGGAAGGCGGTCCCGGCCATGAGCGTGATCACGGTCATCAGGCGGAACGGCCAGCCCGGCGAGAGCACGAAGGCCCCCTGATTCATGCCCTCGAGGCCGATCGCGATCCCGAACCCCTGAATCATGGCGATCACGATCGTCCCGTACCGCGTGTACTGGATGATCTTTTTGCGCCCCCGCTCGCCCTCCTTGGCCAGCTTCGAGAGGTGGGGGATCACCACGGTCAGTAGCTGCAGGATGATCGAGGCGCTGATGTAGGGCATGATGCCCAGCGCGAAGATCGTCAGCCGCGACAGCGAGCCACCGGAAAAGATGTCCAGGAACCCGAGCAGCGAGCCACCCTGCTTCTGCAGGAACGCGAACAGCTCTTCATTGTTGATCCCCGGCGTCGGAATGTGGGCGCCGACGCGGTACACCGCCAGCATCATCAAGGTGAACAGAATGCGGGTGCGGAGCTCGGGGATCCTGAAGATGTTCTGGAAGCTCGTGAAAAGACGGTCAAACACTGCCAATGACCTCGGCTTTCCCGCCGGCGGCCTGAATCTTCTCCGCGGCTGCCTTGCTGAACTTGTGGGCTTGGACGACCAGCGGGCGGGTCACCTCGCCCTCGCCCAGAACCTTGACCGGTCTCCGCTTGTTCTTGACCAGCCCGGCCTGCACCAGCGTCTGGGGCGTCACTTCCGTCACGTCCCCCAGTGAGGCGAGCGCCTTCAGGTTGACGATCGAGTAGACCGTGCGAAAGGGATTCACGAAGCCGTACTTGGGCACGCGCCGCACCAGCGGCATCTGGCCGCCCTCGAAGCCCGGCCCCTTGCCGCCACCCGAGCGCGCGAGCAACCCCTTGTGGCCCTTGGTCGCCGTCTTGCCGTGCCCGGACCCCGGTCCCCGGCCGATCCGCTTGGGCTTCTTCTTCGCCCCGGGCGGCGGGGCCAACTCGTGCAGTCTCATCGTGCGTTCACCTCGAGCAGGTACGAGACCTTGTTGATGAGGCCGCGGACCTGCGGCGTATCCGGGCGCGTCACCGTCGCGTTCACTTTACGCAGGCCGAGGCTCCGCAGCATCAGCCGGTGCCGAACCGGCGTGCCGATGGGGCTTCGCTTGAGCGTGATCATCAGAAGCGAACCTGTGTGACTGGTGCTGGCCATGCCGCTACCCCGCCTGTTCGAACCCAGCCCGCCGGATCCGCGCCACCTCCGCGGGATCGCGGAGCTGCAGGAGCCCGTCGAGGGTCGCCCGGACGGTGTTGAAGGGATTGCCGCGCCCCAAGGTCTTGGCGATGATATTCCGCGCTCCCGCCAGCTCTACGACGGCGCGCACGGCGCCCCCGGCGATGATCCCCGTGCCGGCCGAGGCGGGCTTCAACAGCACGTGCTCGCCCCCGAAGAGCCCGTGCACCTCGTGCGGGATCGTGTCGTCCTTGAGCGGCACGCGGACCAGGTGCTTCTTGGCCTGCTCCACGGCCTTCGAGATGGCGACCGGGACCTCGGCGGCCTTCCCCTTCCCGATACCGACCCAGCCCTGCCCGTCTCCGACGACGACCAGCGCGCAGAAGTTGAATCGCTTGCCGCCTTTGACGACCTTGGCGACGCGATTGATGAACATCACCTTGTCCTTCAGATTCAGCTCCTCGGGATTCACTCGCACGCTTGTCACCTCACCAGGCTCGCCGCGAACCGCACGGGGTTCGTTGGCACCGTTCCCTAGAATTGAAGCCCGCCCTCGCGCGAGGCTTCCGCCAGGGCCTTGACTCGGCCGTGATACTTGCGGCCGCCCCGATCGAAGACCACCGCCGTCACGTTGGCCGCCTTGGCGCGCTCCGCCAGCAGCTTGCCGACAGCGGTAGCCGCGGCGATGGTGCCTCCGCTCTTGAGCGCCCCTTTCAGACTGGCGTCGAGCGTCGAGGCCGAGACGAGAGTCCGTCCCGTCGTGTCGTCAATGATCTGAGCATAGATATGGCATTTGCTTCGGAACACGTTGAGGCGAGGCCGAGCCGTCGTGCCGAACACCCGCTGCCGCACGCGCCGTCGCCGGCGCTCCAGCTTGACCTTTTTTTCCAGAGTGTGCATGGCGCCGCTTACTTCCCGGTTTTGCCTTCCTTCTTCCGGAGCACCTCGCCCGCATAGCGGATGCCCTTCTGCTTGTACACATCGGGCACCTTGATCCCGCGCAGGTTCGCCGCGAACTGCCCAACCGCCCGCTTGTCCGCCCCCTTCAGGACGATGACGGTCTGCTTGTCCACCTTGGCTTCAATGCCCGGCGGAATCTCCACGACCACGGGATGCGTGTACCCCACGTTCAGACTCAGTTGCTTGCCTTGCACCTGTGCCTTGTAGCCGACACCGGTGATCTCCAAGGTCCGCTCGTAGCCCTTGGTCACCCCGAGGATCATGTTGTTCAGCTCGGCCCGGGTCAGCCCATGCAGGGCCCGCAGGGCGGCGGTGTCGCCCGACCGGGTTACCTGCACATGTCCGTCCGTCACCGTCACGGCGATGCCGGGGTCGGCCTGCCACTCCAGACGCCCCAAAGGCCCTTTGATGGTGACCAGCCGATCGTTCACCTTGACCTCGACCCCCGCAGGAATGGGGATCGGTTTCCGCCCTACCCGAGACATGCACCACCTTTAAGGCAGCTTTCGGCTTTCAGCCTTCAGTCCAGCCCCGCAGAGCCCCGTCCAAATCTGACGCCCGAGAGCCGCCCGCTGATGTCGAAGTGCTTACCAGACGTGACAGAGGACTTCCCCGCCCAGACCGGCCCGCCTCGATTCCTGATCTGTCATCACGCCCTTGGCGGTGGACAGGATCGCCACTCCCATCCCGCCGCGCACCTGGGGAATCGCGCGGCGGCCGACGTAGACGCGGCGCCCAGGCTTGCTGATGCGCCGCATGCCGGTGATGATGGGCTGCCCTTCGCCGACGTACCGCAGCCGCACCAGCAGCGCGGGGTGGCCGCCCGCCTCGGTCCGCTCGTAGTCGGCGATGAACCCTTCGGCCTTCAGGATCCGGAGGACCTCGGCCTTCAGCCGGGACGCCGGGATCACAAGCGACTCGTACCCTCGCATCGAGGCATTCTGAATCCGGACCAGCAAGTCCGCGATCGGATCAGTCACCATAGTCGCAATCCACGTGTTGAGTGTCGAATGTTGAGTGCCGGCTGCGAGCTTGTCGCCACTCACGCCTCACAACCAAACACTCACGACTGCCCTGTGGGCCCTACCAGCTCGCCTTCGTCACCCCGGGGATCTCGCCGCGAAGGCTCAGAAACCGGAAACAGATGCGGCACATCCGGAACCGCCTGAGGAATCCGCGGACGCGGCCACAGAGCGGGCACCGGTTGTACCGCCGCACCTTGAATTTGGGTTCCCGTGCCGCCTTCAGCTTCAATGCCAGTCGTGCCACCGTTGCTCTCCCAGTGAAGGGCGAAGAGCCAATAGCTCGCAGCGCATAGCTCGAAGTATTTCGCGAGCTGCTTCCAGCCGTTCGCTCACGCTCTGAACGGCATCCCCAGATGCCGCAGCAGCGCCTTGCCCTCGTCGTTGGTCCGCGCCGTCGTGACGATCGTGATGTCCATCCCGTGGATGGACTGGACGTTGTCGTACTTGATCTCTGGGAAAATCAATTGCTCCTTGAGCCCGAGCGTGTAGTTCCCGCGCCCGTCGAAGGACTTTGGAGACACCCCGCGGAAGTCCCGGATCCGCGGCAAGGCCACGCTCACCAACCGGTCCAGGAACTCGTACATCCGGTCGCTCCGCAACGTCACCTTGGCGCCAATCGGCATGCCTGCCCGCAGTTTGAACCCCGCGATGGCCTTCTTGGCTTTGGTCACCACGGGCTTCTGCCCGGAGATCAACGCCAGCTCCTGGACCGCGCTCTCAAGCACCTTCACGTTCTGGATCGCCTCGCCCATGCCGACGTTGAGCACGATCCGGTCCAGCCGCGGAACCTGCATCGGGTTCGAGTATCCGAACTCCTTCATGAGCGCCGGCACGACCCGATCCCGGTAGAGCTCCTTGAGCCGCGGGGGCCCATGGGCCCCGTCGCCGGCCGGAGGCTCCGCGGGCGCCTTCGGGGCACCTTTGGCGGCGGTCCCCGCGTCCCGCTTGGACGCCGGTTTCTTCTCGGACCCTTTCTCAGCTTTCGCCATCGCCGTTCCTCAGACCTTGTCCAGCACGTCCTGGCACTGTTTGCAGACGCGCAGTCGCCGGCCGTCCTCCGTGAGCTTGGTGCCGACACGCACAGGCTTCTGGCAGTTCGCGCAATAGAGCATCACGTTCGAGAGCGCCAGGGGCGCCTCGCGCTCCAGGATGCCCCCCTGCCGATTCTTCTGGTTAGGCTTCGTGTGCCGCTTGATGATGTTTAACCGCTCGACGACCAACGTGCCGTGCGCCCGATCAAGAGACAGGACTTTTCCGGTTTTGCCCCGCTCCCGGCCGGCGATGACCATGACGGTGTCGCCCTTCTTGATCCGGCTCTTTGGTACTGCTGCTTGCATGTCATGTCTCCGCTAGCTAGTAGCGAACAGCAAGTAGCTCGGATCTGCTGCCACTCGCTATTGGCTGTTCGCTAATCAAAGCACTTCCGGGGCCAGCGAAATGATCTTCATGAACTTCTTCCAGCGCAG
>CAZTUO010000157.1:0-7411 GCA_964616355.1 uncultured Nitrospira sp. | reverse complement strand
CGGGGCCAGGGGGATGCTCCGGGTCATCGCGGCGGCGTCGGCGCCTTCTGCCAGCATCCAGGTCGCCTCGGGCTGCACGCCGACCTCGCGCAGGAGCACGGCTAGGGGCACCCCGGTCCATTCACTGGTGCTCGTGAGCCCGTGAGACTGCTGCACCGTGCGGGCGCCCGGCTCGCCCCATTCGCTTGCGCTGTTACCCGCGCACTCGATGAAGGCCAGCCGGGACACCGAGGGGAAGCGCCGCAAGTCGTCCATCGTGAAGACCAGGGGCCGCGCCACGAGCCCGTGGACCAGCAGCCGGTGCCGGGCCGGGTCAATCAGCGGGACGCCGTTGTGGTGCCGCTCGAAGTGCAGGGCGGACGGTGTCACGATTCCGTTGAGGGCCTCCAGCGGCGTGAGCGAGTGGCTGAAGCTTGTGAGCCGCGCGGCTGCCTCGAACCGGGCTCGGCGGCCGTATTCGCTGGGAAGCGAGCCGGGGACGCGCGTCGGGTCCTCGGGGACTGGCGGCTCGTCGGCCCGAGCGCGCGGGAGCGCGAACTGCGCGGCCGTCAGCCCGGCGAGCGTCGCGGCGCCAGCCAGAAAGGCGCGGCGGTTGAGCCCGGGGCTGCGCGAGCGGGCCCTGTCCTCTGGCTGCTTCGTCGTTGGAGCCGAATGGCCAGTGTCGGCGGCGTCCTTGTTGTCCATCTTGGCCTCCGTCGGTCAGAGGGCGACCTCTACGATGCCATAGCCGCTCAGCCGAAGCCAGAGGCTGAGCAGCACCACGGCGCCAGTCAGGGCGAGGGCGACGTAATCCGCCCCGCGCAGGCGCAGCTCCAGGAGCGCCTGCCGCCGCCCGCCGGGCCCGAAGCCCTTGGCCTCCAGCGCCATGGCCAGCAACCGGGTGTGCCGGAGCGTATGCCCGACCAGCGGGACGAGCAGGGGCGGATAGCGTAGCAGGCGCGCGATCGTGCTTCCCGCAGCCAGATCCAGCCCGCGCGACCGCTGGGCTTGGACGATCGCTGCCGCCGAGCCGATCAGGCTGGGTACCCAGCGGACGGCCAGGGACAGGGCGAAGCCCACGACGCCCGGCAACCCCAGCCGCTCGAGCCCCAGGGTGAGCTCCTCGATCGTCGTCGTCGAAAGCAGGAGGAGCCCGCCGAGCAACATCAGGTCCAGACGGAGCCCCATTCCCAGGCCGAAGAGCACGGCCTCTTGGGTCAGCCGGAGCATCCGCAGCTCGGCGAGCGGCGTCTTTCCCGTCACGAAGAAGGGCCAGAGCAGCAGGCAGTACAGGAACAGGAGCGCGAGCAGCAGCCCCAGCTTGCGAAGGTTGGCCCCGGCACGGGCCGCCGCGACGAGCGCCAGCGCGCCCCCGGTAGCCACGGCCAGGTACCGCGGGTCGGAGAAGAGCAGGGCGACCGCAAAGAGGCCTGTGACGCCCAGGATCTTCGTCCGTGCGTCCAGCCGGTGGAGCCAGGTGCCCCGGTCCAGATAGAGGAAATACTGGGTCATTGCGCTGCGCCGCCAGTCGCGCGTGACGGTTTCACCAAGGCGGCCTGGGTTTCTTCCACGGTGAGCAGCGTGCAACCCCAGCGCGACGCGAATCGCGCGAGCGGCGGTACCGCGAGTCCCAGGTCGGCCGCCCGGTCGGCGTCCTGGCCTGACGGGCCGGCCAGGTGCCGGAAGACCGCGCGCGTCGCGCCGTCGGCGACGGTCCGCCCGTCCCGCAGGATGATGCAGCGCTGCGCGTAGGCCGCGACGAGGGAGAGCGTGTGCGTGATCATGAGCACGGTGTGCCCTGCCCGGTTCAGCCGTTGGACCATCCGCATCATGCGGTCGGTCCCCTCCGCGTCCAGGCCGGTGGTCGGCTCGTCGAAGATCAGGATCGCTGGCCGGGCCGCGAGCACGGAGGCGACCGCCACGCGCTGGCTGTCGCCCTTGGTCAAGGAGAACGGGTCCAGCCGGCGGACCTCCGGCCGGTCCAGTCCCACCGCGTGCAGCGCCGTGGCGACGCGCTTCTCGCACTCCTCCCGGGAAAGGCCTAGGTTGCGGACCCCGAAGGACACCTCGTGCTCCACCGTCTCGGCGAAGATCTGGTCGTCGGGGTCCTGGAAGATATAGCCGACCCGGGCGGCGAGCTGGCCGGCCCCGAGCCGGCGCGTGTCCAGTCCTTCGACCAGGACCCGGCCGCGGTCGGGCAGGTGAAGGCCATTCAGTAGCTTGGCCAACGTGCTCTTCCCCGATCCGTTCTGGCCGATGAGCGCGACGAACTCGCCCGCCCGGATCGTGAGGGTGATGTCCGTCAGGATCGGGGCGCCGCGATCATAGCCATAGGACACCTCCTGGACCTCGATGATCGGAGGCGTCTCCCGGGCAGCCGGCGGATCCGGCGGGTCGGGGAGCGGCGCGAGGGTCAGCCGATGGTCGTCCGCAAGCTGCCAGGCCTCCTCGACGGTGAGCGGGAGGTCGGAGAGCCCGAGCCTGGCAAAGGCTTGCGCCAGGGGCAGGGGCCGCAGGCCGAGCTGCGCCGGGAGCTCGGCCCGGTCGCCGCGGCCGAAGAGGTCCCGGGGCCGTCCCTCCCAGATCAGTTGGCCCTGGTCGAGCACGCAGACTCGATCGGCGGTCACGGCCACCTCCGGGTCGTGCTCCACCAGGAGCAGCGCGGTGCCCGATGCCTTCAGCCGGGCGAGCACCGTCCCCAGCGCCCGGCGCCCGTCGGGGTCCAGGTCCGTGAACGGCTCGTCGAGCGCGACGAGCGCGGGCTCCCGGATCAGGATCGAGCCGATGACCAGCCGTTGGCGCTGGCCCCCGGAGAGCGAGAGCGGATTCCGCCGCTCCAGGCCCGCGAGGCCGACCAGCGCGAGCGTCCGCGCGATCCGCTCCCGCATCGCGGCGCGTGAGAGCGGCCGGCCCGCGTCGGCGGCCTGCTCCAACGGGAACGCCAACTCGAGACGAGCTGCGCCTGGAAGTCCTGGAAGACCAGTCCGACCGTGCCGGCCTGCTGCCAGACGGGACGGACGCGGGAGTCCTGTCCATCCACGACGACCCGGCCCGCCCACTCGCCGCCGAGCAGACGGGGGACGAGCCCGTTGAGTGTGTAGCAAAGCGTGGACTTGCCCGACCCGCTCCGGCCCATCAGCGCCACCGACTCGCCGCGGTCGAGACGGAGGGACAGGTCGCTCAGCGCCGGCCGGGCCGCGCCCGCGTAGGTGAAGCAAACGTGCTGCAGGGCGACGATGGCCGGAGGAGCCGTCTCCGGCGGGGCGTCTCGCCGCCCCGTCCTTCCCTCCGCTCCCTCATGGCGCGCGTCTAACGTGTCACGAATATCGTCGTACCGGAGCCCCCAGCGCTTCACGCGCGGGTGCAGAAAGCACAGCAGGGGCGGCGCCAGGAGCCACGACATGAAGACGTTGTTGAGAAAGATCGCGGCGGCCAGGACTGTAAACGGGACCAGGCCGAGCAGCTCCACGCCCCAGGCGATCGGCAGGGCGCAGGCGAGGGAGGCGGCAATGCAGACCAGCGCGAACTCCAGCACCTGGCTCCAGGAGCGGGGTTCGGGATCGCGCCCGGAGGAGAGCGGGCCCAGACGGCCCCAGAGCAGATAGGGAACGTACCCGTAGCAAAAGTTGCCGAAGAAGCCGAACAGGCTGGCGGGGCCCAACGTGCCGAAACAATCCCCGATGAGGTTGCCGAGCCCGGCGCCCCAGGCAGCAGCCGGGCCGAAGAGCAGGGAGGCGACGACCGGCAGGGCATTGGCAGGGCGCAGCTCGACGAAGCCGGGGATCAGCGGGATGCCGACCTTGAACGGGATCAGGACGGCGGCATAGACGGCGGCGGTCTGCGCGACCAGCACGATCAGGCGCGTGTCGCGCCAGACGCCGACGAGGTCCTCGAGATGCTGACGAGCCGAGAGCAGGGCGGCACCCGTGTGCGTGAGCGGCCGCATTATCGAACGGGCGATCCCCGGCGGTCAATGCGGCTGGCCCGGCTCGATGCTGCGCCTGAGGACACCCGGCTCCTGCTCCTGGCACCGCGCCCACTTCTCGTCCTTCTCCGGGCCTGAGCGCCACGCCGGGCCCGTCGGCCGAGCGGCTAGCTCGGCTGGTTCTGGGTCGTCTGGCCCGACGCTGCGTGCTTCTCCTGTTCGACGACCGCGCCGCAGTTGACGCACCGCCAGACATGGAGCCATCCGTCCGGGCTCACCCGCAGATCGAAGATCTGATCACTGACCATAAATCCGTTGCAGCGCCGGCACGTCATCGCCCTCACCTCCTTTCGTCCGCACTTCCGCTTCTATGGAAGCGCCGCTCGCCGCGGGGCGTCCGGCGAGTCGGCGTGCGGCAACAGAGCAAGGGTTAGGGTTTGGCCGACGGTCTCGAGCCGAGGGCCTCAGCGGGCAGCTCCCAAGGGTTGAATAATGTCCCTGGCGCGGTGATCAAGGGCCTAGCGGCGGCCGGCAGCTGGGCCTTGACTCCCGAGAAATCCGAATTACTGCAGTACGCGGCACGACGAACCGTGCCCGGCGGCTCCACACCGGAGGAGCCGCCGTCAGCGACCTGGCGTCGGTTCGACGCAACCTTCCAACCACTCTGGATCCAAGAAAGGAGGGACAGACGTATGCTGAAGCGCGTTCTCATTGCGGGGTATGCCCTGTCCCTGCTCCTTGGCTGGGCGGGGCTGACCCCTACGACGGCTCACGCAGCCGGGTGGATCTCGCGGACCGACTCCTTTGCCGCGTCGTGGGTCAAGGAGATCGAGCAGGAGCTCTACAAGCAGGACTACCGCGAGATGTTCTTGAACGACCCTCGCACGCCGCAAGCCTCCGTGTTGAAGCTGCTCAACCAGGCCGCGATGGCGTACGACGAGAAGAATGAGGGCCTGGCGCAGCAGTTCGTGCACGAGGCGATCAACGTGCTCGAGACAGGAGTCGCCAAGAACTATTATACCCAGGCGGATGTCGAGCCCATCATCCGGTACATCAAGTCCCGCGTCCCCGTGAAGATGTGATCACGGCGCGCCGGGGGTGGTCGGTCGGCCTGTGCGGGCGCCGCCGGCCGCCTCCCTGGCGCCTGCGAAGTTGGGAATCCGGCCGTGCGGCGGGAAGGGAAAGCGCGCCAGCTTGCCCGCCTGGGAGGCGATCCCAGACGGCTCGCCGGGCGGCGTCCTTGTCGGTGAAGCGGAGAGGCCTGGACGTCACCGGGCTTCGCCCGCGACCGTGGCCTTAACCAGGTGTCGGGTGCGAGCCGATCTGGCGGATCGCGGCGACGGCCTGTGGGTTCTCCAGGCTGGAGAGGTCCCCCGGGTCCTGGCCCAGGAGGGCCGCCCGGATGACGCGGCGCAGGATCTTGGCGTTCCGGGTCTTGGGGAGTTCCGGCACGACGTGGACCGCGGCCGGCCGGAGCGCCTTTCCCAACTGCTCGGCGACCCGGACGGTCAGCTCGCGCGCCAGCGCTTCGCCGGGGGCCCACCCGGGCCGCAGCACCACTAGACAGACCAGCGCTTCCCCCTTCACCTGGTCCGGCACACCGACCGCGGCGGCCTCGCTCACGCCGGGATGGCCAGTCAGGACCGCCTCGACTTCGGCCGGCCCGAGGCGCTTGCCGGCCAGCTTGATCGTGTCGTCCGAGCGGCCCAGGATGTACCAGAACCCCTCCTCGTCCGTCATGGCCCAGTCGCCGTGCACCCAAACCTCCGGCCACCGGGCCCAGTACGTCTCGAGGTAGCGCTGCGGGTCCTGCCAGAAGCCCCGGGTCATCCCGGGCCAGGGCTTCGTGACCACCAGCTCGCCGACCTGCCCGCGGCTGGGCCGGCCCTCTGCGTCGAAGATCTCCGCGGCCATCCCGAGGCAGGGACCGGTAAAGGCGCAGAGCTTGCCGGGTTGCAGGACCGTGCCGCCCAGGATGCCGCCCGAGATCTCCGTGCCGCCGGAATAGTTGATGATCGGGCAGCGCCCTCGGCCGACCTCGCGGAAGTACCAGAGGTACGCTTCCGGGGTCCAGGGCTCGCCCGTGGACCCCAGGATGCGCAGGGAGCTGAGGTCGGCTCCCCGCACCGGTGCGTCCCCATGCCGCATGAGCGCCCGGATGGCGGTGGGCGCCAGGCCCAGGATGGTCACCCGGTACCGCTCGACGAGGTCCCAGAGCCGGCCGGGGTGCGGCCAATCCGGCACGCCCTCGTAAAGCAGGCAGGTGGCGCCCAGGGTCAGCGCGCCGAGGATCGCCCAGGGCCCCATCATCCAGCCCATGTCGGTAAGCCAGAACAGGGTGTCGTCCGGCTGGAGGTCGAAGTGGAAGGCCAGGTCGTGGGCGGCCTTGATCGGGAACCCGCTGTGGACGTGCACGGTGCCCTTGGGGCGCCCGGTCGTGCCCGACGTGTAAAGAATCATGAAAGGCTCGTCGGCCTCCGTGTCCTCGGTGGGCGGAGGATCCGCCTCGGCCTCGGGGCCCCCGGACCACCAGACATCGCGGCCAGCTTGCCAGGACACCGGGCAGCCGGTTCGTCGCACGACCAGCAGGTGCTCGACCGTCGGGCACCGTGCGGCCGCCTCGTCAGCGACCGGTTTCATCGGCACCACGCCGCCGCGCCGGAAGCAGCCGTCGGCGGTGACCAGCAGCTTGGCTTCGCAATCCTGCACCCGGGCGGCCAGGGCCTCCGCCCCGTAGCCGGAGAAGACCGGCGTGAAGACGGCGCCTAGCTTGGCGCAGGCCAGCGTGAGCGAGGCTGTCTCGGGCAGCATGGGGAGAAAGAGCGCCACGCGATCGCCCCGCCCGACGCCCAGACGCCTGAGGATGGCCGCCGCACGGGACACCGCCGCATCCAGCTCCCGGTAGGTGAGGATTCGTTGCGACCCATCTTCCCCCTCCCAGCGGATCGCCGCGCGAGCGGCATCCGGCCCGGTCCGGCGCTTCTCCACGCAGTTGTGGACGAGATTGAGGCCGCCGTCCACGAACCAGCGTGCCCAGGGCAGCCCCCGGCTCAGGTCCAGGACCCGGGTGTACGGACGGGTCCAGGCGATCCCCATCTCGTCCAGCGCCGCTGGCCAGAACCAATCCAGCTCGGCGATCGAGCGGGCGTAGAGCGCGGGATAGTCGGCGATCCGATGGCGCTGCATGAAGCGGGCGAGCCGGCTCCGGTGGACGGTCTCGGGGGAGGGCTGCCAGAGGGCCGTCATGCGCGGTGCTCGATGCGGACGAAGGCTTGGGGCGGAGGCCCGGTGTAGAGGCTCCGTGGGCGGATCAGGCGGTTGTGGTCCTGTTGCTCGATGATGTGTGCACACCAGCCCGCGATGCGCGAGCAGACGAAGAGCGGGGTGTAGAGCTCGCGCGGGATGCCCATGAGGAGATAGGCGACCGCGGTGTAGAAGTCCAGGTTGGGATAGAGCCCCTTCTCCTCCCGCATGACCCGTTCCACGATCGTCGCGATCTCGTACCAG
>CAZTUO010000156.1:0-7439 GCA_964616355.1 uncultured Nitrospira sp. | reverse complement strand
CCTGGAGATCGAGGCGGTGGCGGCGCGACGGGCGCGGCACGGGGTGCCGATCCCGGCGCAGGCGGTGACGCGGCTGGCGGCCGGGGCGCCGGAAGGCTTGCGCGGCGGGCAGCCAGTCCGTCTCAAGGATCCGGCCGGCGGGCTGCTCGGCATCGGGCTGGTCCCAGAAGGCGGGCTGCTCCCGGGCGGCGCGACGCCCGGCCCGAGCGCCGGGGGGGACCGGGTGGTGCCGGTCCTCAAGGTGTTGGCGCCCGCGTAGGGGGGCGAGTCGGAGCGAGGAGTCAGCAGAAGGAGCCAGGAGAAGGGAGGACGGAACGATGGCGTTGGCGAAGGCAGCGAAGGCGGAGGTGATCCAGCAGTACCGGCGGCACGAAGCCGATTCGGGCTCGCCGGAGGTGCAGATCGCGATCCTGACGAACCGGATCGCCTATCTCACCGAGCATTTCAAGCTGCACCGGAAGGACCATCACTCCCGGCGGGGGCTCCTGCAATTGGTCAGTCGCCGCCGGCGGTTGCTCGACTACCTCCGCCGCATTGACGAGGCGCGGTATCGCGCGGTGCTCGAGCGATTGGGGATCCGGAAATAACCGACCGCCCGCGTGCCGTCCTGACCGGGAGGCACGCGCGGGGGCTGTCGCCCACAGGTGAACACGGACATGCGCTGAAACAGGGCAAACAGCAAGTCGCGACTGGCCGGCAGCGGACCGTTGGCTGCGAGCGAGTTGTTTGAGCGCATCTCTGTGGGCATCTGTGGGGGCAGGGAGAAGAGGAGATTCGAAGGATGGTGCACGTCGTTGAAATGGAGGTCGCTGGCCGGAAGCTGCGGCTGGAAACGGGGCGGGTGGCCAAGCAGGCGGACGGCGCGGTGCTGGCGTCCTATGCGGACACGGTCGTGCTGGCCACCGCGGTGGCCTCGCAGACGCTCAAGCCCGGCGTGGATTTTCTCCCCCTCACCGTGGATTACCAGGAGAAGGCCTATGCGGCCGGGAAGATTCCCGGTGGCTACTTCAAGCGCGAGGGCCGGCCCTCGGAGAAGGAGGTCCTGACCAGCCGGCTGATCGACCGTCCGATGCGGCCGCTCTTCCCGGACGGCTACTACTTCGAGACCCAGGTCATCGTGTCGGTGCTCTCGGCGGACGAGACTGGCTCCTCGGACGTGCTGGGGATTACGGCGGCCGCTGCCGCGCTCGCGATCTCGCCCATTCCGTTCGGCGGGCCGGTCGCCGGCGTCCGGGTCGGCCGGGTGGACGGGCAGTTCGTGATCAACCCGGACCTGGACACGCTGGAGAAGAGCGATCTCAATCTGGTCGTGGCGGGCACCGCCGACGCCGTCATGATGGTCGAAGGCGGCGCCAGCGAGCTGCCGGAGTCCGTCATGATCGACGCGATCGAGGTCGCGCACGCGGAGATCCGGAAGATCGTGGCCAAGATCCAGGAGCTGCAGGCGCTCGCCGGACGGCCCAAGCGGGCCGTCAAGGCGGAGCAGATTGATCCGGCGCTTGTGGACGCGGTGCGTCAGCTCGTGGCCGGGCCGATCCGCGAGGCGATCCTGATCCCGAACAAGACGGCGCGGCAGGAGCGGCTGGATCAGGTCCTGCAAGAGGCGGTTGAGAAGCTGCGGACGGACGACCCCAACCGGGAGCGCCACGTCAAGCTGGTGTTCCACTCGCTCGAGTACAGCGAGGTCCGCAACATGATCCTGGAAGGGAAGAGACGGGCCGACGGCCGCGGGCCGACCGACATCCGGCCGGTGACCTGCGAGGTCGGCGTGCTGCCGCGGACGCACGGCTCGGCGCTGTTCACCCGCGGCGAAACCCAGAGCCTGGCGGTCGTGACCCTCGGGACCACGGAGGACGAGCAGCGGATTGACGCGCTGGAGGGCGAGTACTACCGCACGTTCATGCTGCACTACAACTTCCCACCGTTCAGCGTGGGCGAGGCCCGTCCGCTGCGCTCGCCGGGCCGCCGCGAGGTCGGGCACGGCGCGCTGGCGGAGCGCGCGCTCAAGCCGGTCGTGCCCAGCAAAGAGGTCTTTCCCTACACGCTCCGGCTGGTCTCCGATATCCTCGAGTCCAACGGATCGTCCTCGATGGCGACGGTTTGCGGCGGGACGCTGGCCCTGATGGATGCGGGGGTCCCGATCAAGGAGCCGGTGGCCGGCATCGCGATGGGGCTCATCAAGGAAGGGGACCGGGTCGTGGTCCTATCGGACATCCTGGGGCTGGAGGACCACCTGGGCGACATGGACTTCAAGGTCACGGGGACCCGGAATGGGGTCACGGCCTTGCAGATGGACATCAAGATCGCCGGCATCACGCCTGGGCTCATGCGCCAGGCGCTCGAGCAGGCCCGGGTCGGCCGTCTCTACATCCTGGACCGGATGCTCGAGGCCCTCTCGGCGCCCCGTCCGAACCTCTCCCCGTTCGCCCCACGGATTTTCACGATGAAGATCAAACAGGACAAGATCCGCGACGTGATCGGGCCCGGCGGCAAGATGATCCGGAGCATCATCGCGGAGTGCGGGGTCAAGATTGATGTGGAGGATTCCGGCGTCATCTCGATCGCGGCTGTGGACGAGGCATCGGCCAAGAAGGCCATCGAGCGGATCAACCGCCTGACCGAGGAGGTTGAGGTCGGGAAGATCTATCTCGGCACGGTCAAGAAGATCATGGACTTCGGGGCCTTCGTGGAGATCCTGCCCAACGTGGACGGCCTAGTCCACATCTCCCAGCTCGCCCACCACCGCGTCAAGAGCGTGGCGGACGAGGTAGCCGAAGGCGACCAGGTCATGGTCAAGGTGCTCGAGATCGACAAGCAGGGCAAAATCCGCCTGAGCCGCAAGGAGGCCATGGCCCCGCCGCCGGCCTCCGCGAAGAAAGAGCCCGCCGCGGGCTAGCCGTGTACCGCAAGGTCGTCCTCGCCAACGGACTGCGGGTCGTCGCCGAGCGGATGCCAGCCCACCGGTCGGTCACCGTCGGCATCTGGGTCAACGTCGGCTCCCGCGACGAAGCGCCCGGGGAGGAGGGCCTTTCCCACTTCATCGAGCACATGTTCTTTAAGGGGACGCGGACGCGCTCGGCGCTCCAGATCTCGCAGGAGATCGACGCGCTGGGCGGGGAGATGAACGCGTTCACGACCCGGGAGACGACCACCTTCTACGTGAAGGTGCTGGACCAGCAACTCAAGCCGGCGCTCGCCCTGCTCGCGGACCTCTTTTTCCATTCCCGGTTCCCGGCGCGGGAAGTGGAGAAAGAGAAGCAGGTGGTGCTCGACGAAGTCCGGATGGTCCAGGACGACCCCGAGGATTTCGTCCAGGAGCTGCACGCCGCGCAGGCGCTCCGACAGCATCCGCTGGGCCGGCCCATCTTGGGGCGGGTCCCGGTGATCAAGTCCGTGCGGCGCCAGGACCTGCTCCGGTACGTTCGCACGCACTACCACCCTCGTCAGACAATCGTCGCGGTCGCCGGCAACTTCGAGCTCAACGAGCTGATGTCGTGGCTGAACGCGGCGTTCGGCGCCTTCGAGCGCGACGCGGGGCCGACGCTGCGCCGCTGGCCGCCCGCGGTGAGCGGGGGCGTGCTGGTCAAGAAGAAGCCGCTCGAACAGGCGCATCTCTGCGTCGGCCTGAGAGGCGTGCCCGCCGGGTCCAAGGACCGGTACGCCGCGTACGCGCTCAACTCCGTGCTCGGCGGGAGCGTCAGCTCCCGGCTGTTCCAGGAGGTTCGCGAAAAAAGGGGCTTGGCCTACTCGATCTACTCCTACCTGTCGAGTTATTCGGACGGCGGGATGCTCACGGTCTATGCAGCCACGCGCCCGCGAGAGGCGGCGCGGGTGTTGGAGCTGGTCTGCCGGGAGATCCGGCGCCTCCGCGAAGGCGCGGTCGAGCGGGCGGAGCTCGACCGCGCGAAGACTCAGATGAAGGGCAGCCTCATGCTGAGCCTGGAGAGCACGCACAGCCGGATGAACCAGCTCGCCAAGGACGAGCTGTACCAGGGCAAGCGCTCCTCCCTCGCGGAAATCCTCGCAGAAATCGATCAGGTGTCCGGGGACCAACTAGCGCGTGTCGCCGCCGAATTGCTCGATCCGACCTCTCGCTCCGTGACGGTCCTGGGGCCAGTTTCCACGCGATCCGTCGAGGCCGCTCTCCCCTGAAGAGTCGGTCTGGAAATCACTCGTAACAGGTGGAAAGATCGGAAGTTTTGTCGGTTTTCCCCTGGCCGGTGGGAGGGGGAATATTTCCTTGACAAGGCTTGGGTGTTTGAGTAGGATTGGGGCCTGTTTTCCCTCTTGCATCGTGATCTCGCAACCTATTGGGGCGATCCACCGGAAGACAAGGGCTCATGAAGGGGGGTGGCGGGGCGGCGTTGGCGAAGTGGGGCAGGTCGACCTCATCTGTTCTCTTTTCGATCTTGTGAGCGCGGTGATATCCACGTCTTGATCCTGATGAAGGAGGTGCGAGGGATGAAAAGGGTCGTAGTCATAGCCGCTGTTACGGTGTTGTTCTTCGCCGGCTTGCTGACGGCCGGGTTTGTCGCCGCGGCGGATGCTCCTGCGGGCGGCGGGCCGGTGTTGAAGGGTCATGCGGTCAAGACCCTAAAGGGGCGGGTCTGGGCCCAGTGGGCGGACAATCCGGACAACGAGATTCTGTTTGGCATTCAGTACTGGAACACCGGTGAGCCGGCTTCCGGCAACCCGAGCGGGCGGGCCTCGACCGCGCTTGATGTGCGGCCGCCGGATCCGCTATTCGTGTGCTGCGCGTGGGGCTTCACCGGCGGAACCGAGAAGAATAATCCCTACGCTGGGTGGTACCATGCCCAGACCACGGTGCGCCTCCAGGTGAAGGACAAGGCGCTGATGGACCAGATTATCAAGGCTGCCCAGGACCTCGTGGCGATGGAAGTGACTCTGGACGGGCGGACGATCACCGGCTTCAAGGTCCTGAGCAAGGATTAAGCTGAAGGACGGGCTGATTCTTTTTTGTTCTTCATACACGCGGATTCCGCAAGGAGGGATGTCATTATGAAAGTCAACGCGAAAGGCTGGGCGCTCGCCGTCGCCGTCGCCCTCGTCGTGGGTGTGGCCTCAACCGCCCTGGCGATTGAAGCCTTCCAGGAGCGGTTCGAATGGGGTGACATGAGCAAGCCGACGACGTTGCAGGGGCGGGTGATCATCCTGGATCCTTATGACGAGGCGGTCTGGATCAACATCGCCGTGCTGGGCGGGAACGCCGAGAGCGGCTATTTCTGGCAGAAAATTCACCCCGGCAAGACCCTGAAGTTCTACGCAGCGAACAAGGAAGTGTGGGACCAGCTCAAGTCCATGGCCCGCCCGCACGCCGGCCCGGCTGCCGCGAAGGAAGTTCCGCCGGCTTCCGCGACCGTGCTCGTCGAGTTCACGGCCCAGGAGGTCGAGCAAAACCGCCGCGTGATCTCGGCGGTCAAGAAGCTGCCCGAGATCGCGGGGGCGCCGGACAAGCCGAAGGGCATCCGGGCGATGTT
Source organism: uncultured Nitrospira sp. (assembly GCA_964616355.1). GTDB lineage: Bacteria > Nitrospirota > Nitrospiria > Nitrospirales > Nitrospiraceae > CAZTUO01. Next base: position 1,941 of record CAZTUO010000156.1, on the reverse strand, counting down.
GTTCCGGGAGTGCCGTGAGGCCTCCAGCGACTTCGAGGAGAAGTGCTACAAGGTGAAGCAGAAGCTGAACACGAGCCCCAAGGGCGCCGATTCCGTCGCGATGCAGTATGACGTCATGCTCCCTGGCGGCAAGGAGCTGGCCGGAGGCCTGATTCCCTGGACGGCGGAGTACAACAAGTAGGCTGACCTCCAGGCCGGCCCTGGCAGGTTCACGAGGCGGTGTCCCGCAAGGGATACCGCCTCGTTTTTTGAGGGGCACGGATTGCCGGAGGTCAGGTCCGGGACTCCTCCAGCTTGCGCTGCAGGTCGGCGAGCCGGTTCAGGGCGTCCAGGGGCGTCATAAGGCCTCCGCAAGGAAACCCACGACTTCAGTCGCGGAGGAATTGCGGATGCGCAAAGCGCACCATGTGGTATATACTGTACGTGGGTGATCGTGTTACAATCGACACTGCGTCAATCAGACAGCCTACCCTGTGATCAGGTGTCCGAAGGATCGGCGCGGCCTACTGACGGGTGCCGTGGCGGAGGAACCGGGACTGAGGCTGGACGCGATCTGCGCGGAACGGGGATGGCCGGTGATCTCCAAGGAGCTTCAGCCGGATCACCGCCCCTTGTGCTTGAGCATCCTGCCCACCATCGCGGTGGCCGACTCGGTCAAGGTACTCAAGGGCCTGACCGCCCGCCGGGTGTGCCAGCGGTTTCCGGTGCTCACGAAGCGGGTGTGCGGCGGGCACTTGTGGTCGCCCTCCTACGTCGGCACGGCGGGTCATGGCAGCGCCGAGACTCTTCGCCGTTACATCGAGCGCTGTGAACATGTCACCAAAAGGCGCTAGACCATGATGCGCACGGCGTCGATTCGACTGGACACCACCCCAGCCCGGGCTGGCGTGGTGAAGGCGCTGCAAGCGGCCTACGCCGAGGCGTGCAACCGGCTGGTGCCCCTCGTGCGCGACCATCGCGTCTGGAACCGGGTGGCGTTGCACTAGCGCGCCTACAGGATGTTGCGCCGGACGACTCGGCTGGGCAGCCAGATGTGCTGCAACGCGATCTTCTCGGTGTGCAAGGCGTACAAGGCACAGAAGGCGTTGGGGCGGATCCGCAAGGACGCTGAGGTTCCAGCCCTCCGCTTCGACCACGCTGCGGTCCACTATGACCAGCGCACCTACCGCCTCAACGGTGAAACGGTCTCGCTCAACACGCTCTCCGGCCGCATCAGCGTCCCAATGCGGCTGGGCGACCATCAGCGTCGGATCCTCGAATCCGGGCTGCTTCGCGAAGCCGAACTCGTCTTGCGCAAAGGACGCTGGTATTTCAACCTCGTCGTCGAGTCTGGCGACATCGAGCCTTGTGCCTCCGGTCCTGTCATGGGCGTGGATGTGGGAGAGAACACCCTCGCCGCCACAAGCGTGGGCCAGGTCTTTGGCGGCGGGCGTTTGCGCGATCAACGCGACCGTTTCCTGGCCCTGCGCCGGCGTCTTCAGTCCAACGGCAGCCAGAGCGCGAAACGGAAGCTCCGGCAGGTCTCCGGCAAGGAACGTCGGCGTGTGACGCACGTGAACCACGAAACGAGCAAGGCCATCGTCGAAGAGGCCAAGCGGCTAGGCGTGGCCACGATCGTGATGGAAGACCTGAGACACATTCGCAGCCGAATCAAAGCCGGCAAGCGCATGCGGGCACGGCTGCATCGCTGGGCGTTTCGGCAGCTGCAACGCTTTGTCGAGTATAAGGCCAAAGCTGCCGGTCTCGCGGTCGAGTACGTCGAGCCGGCCTACACCAGCCAGACGTGCTCGACCTGCGGCCACCTCGGCCATCGTGTCACGCATCGTGTCGAGTGCGACCACTGTGGTCTCCGGGCGCACAGCGACTTGAATGCGAGTCGGAACCTTGCCCGGATTGGCGGGACGGCCGTTCCGCCAAGGGCGCCTGGCAACCCGCCTGATG
>CAZTUO010000155.1:0-7528 GCA_964616355.1 uncultured Nitrospira sp. | reverse complement strand
ATGACTCACTCTCAGCACCATAAAAAGTGTCTTGACAAACGGGGAGCATTACAGCTGGCCGTCGCCGCGGGGGTCGTGCTGCTGGGAGCCTCCGCGTCGCAGGGGCAAGTCGGTGGCTGCACGGCGATCCAGCAGACCTACACTGGGTGCGAGCGGCCGAGCTGGAGCCTCGGCGGGGAGCTGGGCGGCCCATCCGGCCTGCCGGGGCTGGGCGTCCAGCCCCGGCCGGAAGGCATGCCCGGCTCGCGCTTCGAGCCCGGGACGGGTCTGTACCGTCCTCCCCGTGAGCCTGTGGTTCAACCGAGCCTTCCGCCCACGAGGGGCACACGCGAGATCCTGAATCGCCAGAATCCGGCGCAGGCCGTCACCCCGATTGCGCCGATGGCCCCGGTGGCGCCGACGCTGCCCGGCCTCGGCGGATTCTGAGTCTCTTTCTTTCCTCCCACCCTCGTCTCAGGCCCAGCTCGGCTCAGAGGTGCGCAGACGATCGCGGTCTTAGAAGTCATGTCAAAACCCCGTTCACCTTTCGACAGGCTCAGGGCGAACGGAGCTGTCATTGCGACCATGAGCATGTTCCGTTCGTGCAGAGCTGGTCGAAGCACGGCCATGAGGCTTTGAAATGACCGCCAGGGTGTAACCTTCGAGCGGGGGGATGGCACTATCCGGCTAGGAGACCAGGCCGGCCTCCAAAACGGAGAGACAAGCGGGCGTTCACCTCCTCACGAAAGGATCTACACAATGAGACGAGTTTCCTTCCTCGCTGTCGCGTTGCTGCTGCTCGGGTTCTCCGGATCTGCCTCTGCGGACGGACCAGCCGACCCGGCGCAGAGTGGGTCGCAGGGCCTGCGACCGCACGCCCTGTTCTTGCGCCTGCTGGTCGAGCTCAACCTGTCGCCGGAGCAGGAGCATCAGGTAGCGGGCATTCTCAAGCGCTACCGGGAGGAGTTCCGGGCGCTTTTGCAGCAACGGGTGGAGGCCAAGCAACGTCTCGTTGGCGCGATCGGGGCGGAGACCTTTTCCGAAGAAGCGATTCGGGAAGCGGCGCGCCAGGTCACCCGTTTGTACGAGGAGCGAGCGGTCGTGGTCGCCCGCGTCTTGCGTGAGGTGCGACCCGTGTTGACGCCGCACCAGCAGGAGGTCCTGCGTCAATTTCAAAAGGGTCTGGCGCAGGCGTTCAAGGAGCGGGCAGGAGATCGGCCAAGCCTCCTGGACCGGTGGATTGATCTCCATCGTTAGCCTCCGAGGACCTCGGTGCATGGCGTCCCACGACCAGGAACGGAGCGACGAGGAGTTGGTGCGGCTGGTGCTGGCGGGGGAGGCGGATGCGTTCGACGCGTTGGTCGAACGACATCACGGCCCGGTGTTCAGGATCGTTGGCCGGCACGTGCCGGAGAGCCGGATCGAAGAGGTGGCCCACGAGGTGTTCGTGCAGGCGTTTACGTCGTTGGCGACGTTCTCGGGCCGTGCCCCGTTCGCCCACTGGCTGGCGAAAGTCGCCGTTCGGCGCTGCTATGCCTTCTGGCGGGAGGCCTCTGCGGCGCGGGAGGTGCCCATGAGCGCGTTGAAGGAGGAGCACCAGCGGTGGGTGGACCGGGTGGTCGGCGCCGAAGCCGACGAGTCGTTTCGACAGGCCGCGGAGCGCCAGGAGGCCCGCGAGGTCGTCGAGTGGGCCCTGGGGCACCTGTCGCCGGCAAACCGCCTGGTGCTTACGTTGGTGTACTGGGAGAACTTGTCGGTCCGCGAAGTAGCCGACCTGCTGGGGTGGAGCGTCGTGAACGTCAAGGTGCGGGCCCACCGCGCCCGGGCGTCCCTCCGCCGGATCTTGGCTCCATTAGCCGACGGGCGAGGGCGGCGATGAGCTGGGGGCGGAAGACCAGCACCGACAAGCTCTTTCGCGCGCTGGCGGCCGCACACCGGGCGAAACCGGATCCGGTACCCAGACCCGAGTGGTTCACCGTCGTGAATCGCGAGATCCGCCACCTCGGCCCACCGGAGGCCCCGTGCCGCCCGAGGACTCCGACTCCGGTGCGGCAGGTGTGGCGCGTCGCGGCCGCGATGGCTGCCGTCGCGCTGCTGGTGGGGGCCTACGCGCTCCTGTCGCCGGGTCCGGCCGACCCCGGCTGGCCGGCCCTCATCGTCGAGGAGGCTGGGGAGGACCTGACGGCGTTCCTCGCCGGTCCATAGACGGAGGGGTAAGGCAGATGAAAGGCTGGAAGCTTTGGGGTAGCCTGGTGGCTCTCTTTCTGTCAGGGGTGTACGTCGGCGGAGTCGGCGCGTGGCTCTACATCGACCGCCAGATGGAACAACGGTGGGAAGGGGGACCGCAAGCCAAGAAGCAGTGGATTATGAAACGGCTGACGCGGGAGCTTGGGTTGACGAGCGAGCAGCAGGCGGCCATCGAGCCGATCGTGACGCGGACCCAGATCGAGCTGCTCACCCTTCGGGCCCAGCAGCGGTCTCAGGTCGAGGCAATTCTGGCAGCGAGCCGGGCAGCGATGGCGGATGTCCTGACGTCCGCGCAGCAGGAGAAGCTGCAGGCCTTGCACGAGAAACTCCAACGCCGCTGGCAAAAGACCGAGGCCTATTTGCGCGCCCAGGCAGCAGGAGCAGAGGGTACCACCGGAATGAGAAGATAACTGCGGGAGGGGAGGCGGCCTCGGATGCTCCGGGACCGCCTCGCGACAAGACCATACCCTCAGGCCGAGGGACCGGCAGGCTGCGCGCGACGCGAGGCGTGCTGCCGTTTCCGGGAAATCGGGCAGGCGCACGTTGACAGCACCAGCCGACCGAGTGTATGTCTTGGACGAAAGTGACAAGGTGATGGGGTTCACCTGAACCGCCGGACGGGCACGCCACGTCCGACTGATAACTCCTACCGGCCGACCAGCGGTAGGAGTTTTTTTATGCACCAGTTGCAGCGGGATCCCACCCCACCGCAGGCATGGCTCGTCGCTTGCCTGAGTGAAGCGCGTCTGGCGCTCGACGCGCTGGGCTCGGACTTTGCCGGGTTCGTGTCTTCCCTTGACGAACTGGGGTGCCGGCTCGACGAGGGCCGGTTCCGGCTGGCGGTCCTGGGCCAGTTCAAACGCGGCAAGAGCAGCCTGCTCAACGCCCTGCTGGGCGAAACGTTGCTGCCCGCGGGACTGCTCCCGGTGACGGGTGTTCCGACCGTGCTACGTTACGGTCCGGAGCGGCGGGTCCAGGTCGTCTGGCTCGACGGACGGACCGAGCGCCGGACCGGCTCCACCGAGACGCTCGCCACGGTGCTCAGACGGTACGTCACGGAGCAGGAGAACCCGGGCAACCGGCTGGGGATCCGCGAGGTCGCGGTTGAGCATCCGGCGGCGATCCTGGCCACAGGCCTCGAGATCCTGGATACGCCCGGCATCGGCTCCACCGCGCTCCACAACACCAGGACGACGCGAGACGTGCTCCCCTCTTGCGACGGGGCGCTCGTCGTTCTGTCGCCGGACCCGCCGATCACCGAGGTAGAGGTCCAGTTCCTCCGGGCGGTCCGGGACCATGCGGCGCGGCTGCGCTTCGTCTTGACCAAGGCGGACCTGCTGCCGCTGGCCGAGCGCGACGAATGCCTCGCGTTTCTGCGGCAGGTCCTCCACCGGGAGATCGGGTGCGCGCCCGACGAGCGAGTCTTTCTTGTCTCGGCCCACCAGGCGCTCGAGGCGAGGATGAAAGGGGACGAAGCCCTCTGGACCAGGAGCGGACTGGCCGCGCTGGAGGACCATCTCACCGGATTCGCCTCGACGGACAAACGTGCGGTGCTCCAGGAGGCCATTCGGCGGAAAAGCGCCAGGCTGGTCCGCGAGGCGCTCTTCGCGCTCGATCTCCGGCAGAAGGCGGTGAGGATTCCTGCGCAGGAGCTGGCGCGACGCGCGGAGCGCTTCGAGGCCCACCTGAAGATGATCGAGGAGGAGCGCCTGTCCGTCCGGGATCGCCTGGAGGGCGATCGGCGGCGGGTGATCGAGGAGCTGGAACGGCGGGCGGACGCCCTTTTCGCCGAGGCCACCGAAGCGCTGAACGCGCGTGCCCGGAAGGCCCGCGAGGCCGCTGTTGGGACGGGAGGGCCGGTCCGGGAGGAGCGAGCCGTGCGCGCAGCGCTCGCAGAGGAGGTGGACGCTGTCTTCGCGCGCGCTGCCCGCGACTGGCTCGCCAAGGTCTCAACGACGTTCCGTTCCATTCGGGACAGGCAATGCGGGGTGGTGGAGACGTTGATTGGCCGCATCAGACAGACCGCGGCCGATCTCTTTGAAGTGCCAGGCCTCGACCCGATTGCGCTCGACCGGCTGGAGCAGGTCAGCGAGCCGCGCGTAATCCGTCACCGGTGGGTAACATCTTTCACGGAGGAGGCCCTGTCCTGGCTGAGCCGGCTTCTGCCGCGCCCGCTGCGCGCGCGCCGGTTCGAGCGGCGGTTGCGGCAGGAGATCGAGTATCTCGTCAAGCGGAACATCGGGGAGCTGCGCTGGGTCATCCAGCAGAGCTTGGATCAGACGGTCCGGACGTTTCAGACCAGGCTGGACGCGCAAATCGAAGCCGTGATCGGCCTCGTCAGGAGCTCCATCCGGAGCGCGCTGGACCGACAGGTGCGCCGCGAAGCCACTCAGGCGACGGAGGAACATCGGCTGGAGGAGGCCCGCCAGCGCCTCGCGGCGCTGGCGGCCGACCTGTCGCCGACGGAGCAGCCGGAGCCTGGCGGAGGTCCCCTGTGATCGCCACCGCCAGGCGTTGCGCCCTGTTCAATAGAACGGTCGCCGGGACGCTTCCAACCGTTCTCTTTCAGTTCCTCTTGATCCCTGCCCCGGTGCTTGCGGGGGCGTACTTCGAAGACGGCTACCTGGGTCTCACCAGGCAGGAGCTGCACGCGAAGCTGGGTCCGCCCTATGCGGTCCGGGAGGCCAAGTCTGCCTTGCGCATGTTCCGTTACTATCCCTTGGAAGATTGGGAACGGTACTTTAAGCTGTTCTCGCGGCCGGAGAGCGGCGAGGATGTCTATCGCTACGAGCGTGGCGGGCAGACCGTGCGCTATTCGTTCGGCTACGTTCGGGACCCGGCCGAGCAGTCGGATCAGCCGACCCTCTACGTCCGCCTGGTGGACATCGAGTTTGCCGAACCGGTCCCGCTGGAAGAAGTCCCCGCCCTAGTGCCGGAATTTCAGCCGCCGAGCGACGCCGCGGCGCCCGCGTTCCGCTCGAACCTCATGGTGCTGCTCTTCAAGGGCCCGCCGAATCCGCTCGCGCGGTTTCTCGTGCGCGGCCCCGAGCAAGATCGTCGGAACGACTGGACCCTGGCCTTCCAATTGTTTTCGCTGGACGGCATCCCCGAGCGGTTCACGCCGCGCCAGCCGATCGACCGGCTGGAAATCAGCGTCCAAAGCCTGGAGTTCGTGCGGGCGCGGCAACGGTCGACCCATGAGCCCGTCCTGAATCCGTTCTCGCCGGAGTTCGCCCGCCAGCCGCCCCCGCCCCCGTCGCCGCTCAAGCGCGTGCCGGTTCCGCAATACAACGACTAACGAATGAGGACAGACCAGCCATTACCCTGTCCGTAGCAAGTCAAGATGTCCGGTTTTTGTAGCAGCAGAGGAGGGGCGACGGCTCCTTCAGCAATTGCTCGAGCGTGCAGGCGTGGCCCTACCGGATCAGGACGCGTTTATCACCCGGGTCCTCCGGACAGAATCCATCGGGGGCGGGACGCAGCCGGATCGGAGCATCGGAGTTTCTGAATGCCGTTTCGCAGTATCCTCTTTGACGAATCCGAGACTGGCACGGTTGGCCATCGACAGGATGCGCCTGAGTGCTTCCGTGACCTGCATCTGGACCAAGTTGTGGCGTCCATCACGGCCGGCCGCGACGAATACGACCTCAAGCCTTTTTTTCACCGCCTGCCGAGTCAGCTCGAGACGATCACGTATCGCCTTGAGGTCTTCCGGGACCTTGAGATCCAGGCGCTCCGGGCGGCCGTCGAGTCGTTCACCCAACAGATGCGGACGATGCGCGCCCATCTCGTTCAAGCCGACAAGCTGCACGACACGTACCAGAAACAGCGCTGGTTTCTGGCCGCGGCGGACGTCTATTGCGAGTGCGTCGGCGGTCTCGCCCGTGACCTGACCCGGGCGGACCTGCAATCACGGGGCTTCCTGGCCTTCCGCGAGTATCTGAGGGCCTACACTCACTCTGGGCCCTTTACGTCACTGCGTGCGGACACCCAACAGCTCAAAACTGCCCTGTCGCGGATTGCGTATGGCCTCCACATTGAGGGCGGCTGCATCACGGTTAGCCGACCTGGCTCGGAATCCGACTACGCTGCCGAGGTCGTGCGGACATTCGAGAAGTTCAAGCGGGGAGCGATAAAGGAGTACCGCTTCGAGTTCCCGTCGAGCCCGGATCTGAACCATGTCGAAGCGGCCGTGCTGGAGCGGGTCGCCCGGCTGTATCCCGATGTCTTCGCGTCGCTAGACCGGTACTGCCAGCGTCATCGTGAGTTCCTCGATGAGACAATCAGCCGCTTCGACCGGGAGGTCCAGTTCTACCTCGCGTATCTCGAGTACGTCGAACCCTTCGAGGCGGCCGGACTGGGCTTTTGTTATCCCGAGGTCGGCGAGGAATTGAAGGACGTGGCCGGTCGTGAGGTCTTCGACCTGGCGCTTGCCGGCCGGCTCGTCCGCGACCACGCCACCGTCGTGACCAACGACTTCTCCCTCGAGGGCCCGGAACGCATCGTCGTCGTCACCGGGCCAAACCAGGGCGGAAAAACCACCTTCGCCCGCTCGTTCGGTCAGCTCCATTACCTGGCGCGCCTCGGCTGCCCAGTACCAGCCAGGGCGGCGAAGCTCCTTTTCTTCGACCGGCTGTTTACGCATTTCTCGCGGGAAGAAGACCTGCAAGATCTCAGCGGCAAGCTGGAGCAGGATTTGCTCCGGATTCGCCGGATCCTCGAAGTGGCGACGCCCAACAGCATCCTGATCATGAACGAAAGCTTCCTGTCCACGACGCTGAGCGATGCGCTGTTTCTTCACCAACAGGTCCTGCACCAGATCATTCAGCGCGGCCTGCTCTGTGTCTGCGTGACGTTCCTCGACGAGTTGGCGTCGCTGAGTGACGCAACCGTCAGCATGGTCGCCACCGTGGATCCTGAAGACCAGACGGTCCGGACATTCAAGATCGTGAGGAAGCCCGCCGATGGGCTGGCTTACGCCACGGCGATCGCGCGGAAGTACGGACTCACCTACGAGCGGATCAAGGAGCGCCTCGCGTCGTGAAGGTCTTGCTCATGCACAGGGATCGGGATCTTGACCTGCAGGCGGGACTGCCTCCGTCCGAGGCGACGCTGGTGCAGGACTTGGCGCTCGAGCGGCTGTTCCGCGCGATGGCTGCCGGGGACGAGTTCCTGCTCAACGTGGCGAGGGGAGCCCTCGTGGCGAGCCTCTACGACCCGCGGGCCATCCTCTATCGCCAGCCACTGTTGTCCAAATTAGGTTTTGAGGTTGAGCCCTCCTGAGGTATGATCGGCGTGAATA
>CAZTUO010000154.1:0-7550 GCA_964616355.1 uncultured Nitrospira sp. | reverse complement strand
CGGCGGGGCTCGCAATCCCCCGCGCGCGGCAGCGACCATCGTACTTCTGCGGCAGGCCCTTGGCCAGCGCCTCCTTGCGCCGGGCCTCCAGCTCCTCAGCCGTGCAGATGCACCAGTAGGCTCGGCCTTCCTCGAAGAGCTTCATCGCGTGCTGCCGGTAGAGATCCATCCGCTCGGTTTGCCGGTATGGCCCTTCATCCCAGTCCAAGCCGACCCACCGCATGCCATCGAGAATTGCCTGGATGGCCTCGTCCGTGGATCGTTCCTGATCCGTGTCTTCGATGCGGAGGATGAAGGTACCTTTCTCCCGCCGTGCGAAGAGCCAGTTGAACAGCGCCGTACGGACGCCGCCGATGTGGAGGTACCCGGTTGGGCTGGGTGCAAACCGGACTCGAACGTCGCTCATGCCTGGATGCCGTTCTCCTTAAGATCAGGGGAAGCGCAAGGTCAGGAACCACAGGAAGACCCGGGCGGGAGTCGTATCTATATCACGACCTACGACCGCTGTAAAGCCGCAGCCGATGTGATCCCGGCCGCCCTTTCATCCGTTCCCTCGCCTCTGCTATGAAGTGAGGCGAGACCGGACATCACATGAGCGAGCCGATCCAAGACACGCAGGTCCTGGCCGTCCGCGACCTCACTCCCACGGTTCGCGAGCTCGTGCTCCAGCCGCTCGAACGACCGCTCCCGTTCAAGCCGGGCCAGTGGGTGTCCCTCCGATTGCCCGTGGGCCCGCGGCCTCCGCTCGTCCGGGCCTATTCCATGGCGGAACCGGAATCGCCTTCAGGCCGCCTGGTCCTGGTGTTCGATCGAGTCCCAAACGGATTGGGCTCCGGCTATCTCTTCACGCTGAAAGAAGGGGATCGGGTCCCGGCGGCGGGGCCGTTCGGTCACTTCATCCTCCCCGACCCGTCCCCGAAGCCGCCGCTGTTTGTCGCGCGCTACACCGGCGTCGTGCCGGTCCGCTGCATGATCCGCGCGCTCGTCGCGCAGGGCCGCCTCGGCCCCATGACCTTGGTCTACAGCGTCCCCAGCCACCGCGAACTCGTCTATGACGACGAGTTCCGGGCCCTTGCATCAAGCCAGACAGCTTTCCGTTACGTCCGTCTCATCGAGGAGGACGCGCCGCAGGAGGAGCCTCACCGTAGAGTCAGCAACCTCCTCACGCCGCTGCTCGCGGACGGAGCCGAGATCTTGCCGCTGATCTGCGGGGTCAAGGCGTTCGTCAAGCCGCTGCGGGCCTATTTCGCCGAGCGAGGGATTGATCGGCGGGACATCCGGCACGAAACCTATGACTAAAAGCCAGCACTGGGGAGAAGATCCAAGCGCCCCCTGGATCGGCTCCCATGGCTTCCGTCACGCTTCACCCATCACGGCCTTTCAGTGTCCTTCCTTCACCAGATTCTTGTTCACCGGGGGGACCTCGACGACCAGGTCGGCAGTGCCATTAGGGACGCATTGGCAGGCCAGACGCGACTGGAGCGTGATGCCCGGGGCCTCCTCGAGTTGATCGAACTCGTCGTCGGTCCCCTCGTTGCAGGACTGCAGACCTTGACGGACGATGACATGACAGGTCGAGCAGGCACAGACCCCGCCACAGGCGTGCTCGAGATCAACCCCTGCCCCCAAGGCGATGTCTAGGATGCTCCCGGGAAGGCCCGTTGGCCCATAGGGGATTTTGCCGGGGTCCACCTGGACCCTGGTTTCAGTCTTATCGGGCGCAATGAACGTGATGGTATAGGGCTTGGTGGGGAGTTCAACCTCTGCCCGCTCGATGTAAGGATTGCTACCGCCCATGAACACCCCTTCCTTTGGACTGGCCGGTTCAACCTGACTCTACCACGGGGACTAAGCCAGTGCACGCAGAATAATTAGTCACAAGATATTGAAAGTATTAACATATCTTGTTATTGACATCAGACGACTCCAATGTTAAAGTTTGTCCGACTTTTTTGATCGGCGATCATTTTCATCGCCGATCATTTTAATCGGAAATCTCCCAAGGGTCAACCCGCTGTGCTGCGCTTATCCAAGAAGGCGGATTACGCACTGATGGCCGTGCAGTATATGGCGTCCTTGCAGTCGTCCTTCGGGGCGAGTCCGCGCATCGTGAACACCAAGGAAATCGCGGAGGAATATAACATCCCGCTGGAGCTTCTGGCAAAAGTTCTCCAGACTCTGGCCCGGCACGGCATCGTGGAAAGCCAGAACGGGCCCAAGGGCGGATATCTCCTCGCCCGTGAAGCCAAGACCATCACGATCGCGGAGGTCCTCGAGGCGATTGAAGGCCCCTTGGCTATTACGGATTGCTACCATGAAAAGGAGGGTACCTCCTGCCTTCAGCACGGGCACTGCAACATCAGGACCCCGTTGCTCAGAGTCCAGGACAGCATTCATCAGTTGCTGAACAGTATGACGATCGAGGATATGCTGGGTGGTCCTCCGTTGATTACGGTTCAGTCCATCACGGCAGCACAAGGAGTTGAGTGATGAAGTTTCCGATTTATTTGGACAACCATTCCACGACCCCCATGGACCCGCGCGTCCTGGAGGCCATGCTTCCCTATTTCACCGAGAAGTTCGGGAACGCTGCGAGCCGCAACCACGCCTTCGGGTGGGAGGCCGAGGAGGCGGTCGAGAACGCGCGCAAACAGATCGCCAAGCTTATCAACGCGGACCCGAAAGAACTGATTTTTACCAGTGGGGCGACGGAGTCAGACAATCTGGCGCTCAAGGGCGTGGTGGAGATGTATCGCGAAAAGGGCGATCATCTCATCACCTGCCAGACCGAGCATCGTGCCGTGTTGGACACGGCCAAGGCCCTAGAGACCAAGCGCGGCATTAAGGTCACGTACCTGCCCGTGGACAAGCACGGGATGGTCAGCCCCGACGACGTGAAGAACGCGATCACGGATCACACCATCCTGATCTCGATCATGCTGGCCAACAACGAGATCGGGACCATCCACCCGGTGAAGGAGATCGGCCGGATCGCCAAGGAGAAAGGCGTTCTGTTCCACTGCGACGCGACCCAGGGAGTCGGCAAGATTCCGGTGGACGTCCAGGCGATGGGCATCGATCTCATGTCGTTCAGCGCACACAAGATTTACGGGCCCAAAGGGGTGGGGGCGCTGTACGTCCGGAAGAAAGGGCCGCGGGTCCGCCTAGCGCCGATCATTGACGGCGGTGGCCACGAGCGGGGCATGCGGTCCGGCACGCTTCCCGTGCCGCTGATCGTGGGATTCGGCAAGGCCTGCGAGCTGTGCGGGCAGGAGATGGCGGCCGAATCCGTTCGGCTGGCCGCTCTGCGCGACAAGCTGCGGGACGGCATCCTGAAGGTGCTCGATGAGGTCTATCTCAACGGACATCCGACCGAGCGGCTGCCTCACAACTTGAACCTTTCCTTCGCCTATGTGGAAGGCGAATCGCTGCTCATGGGCGTGAAGGAGATCGCGTTGTCCTCCGGGTCGGCCTGCACCTCAGCCACGCTCGAGCCGTCCTATGTCTTGCGTGCGCTGGGTGTGGGCTCAGACCTCGCGCACTCCTCGATCCGGTTCGGCCTCGGCCGGTTCAACACGGAAGAGGAGATCGACTACACCATTACGCGCATCATCCAGACGGTCAACAAGCTGCGCGACATGTCCCCGCTGTATGAGATGGCGAAGGAAGGCATTGACCTCAAGTCTGTCCAATGGGCGGCGCATTAATCGTGTACTCCCCGAGTCCCGACAGAGAGCAAGCCTAAGGAGGAGCGAACCATGGCCTATAGCGAGAAAGTCGTGGATCACTTCAATAACCCGCGCAACATGGGCAGCTTCAAGAAGGACGAAGAAGGCGTGGGTACCGGGATCGTCGGCGCGCCAGAGTGCGGCGACGTGATGAAGTTGCAGATCAAGGTCCAGGGTGACCGGATCGTGGACGCCAAGTTCAAGACCTTCGGCTGCGGCTCGGCCATCGCGAGCTCGAGCTTGGCGACCGAATGGCTGAAAGGCAAGACGATCGAAGAAGCCTATAAGATCAAGAACACAGACATCGTCCAGGAGCTGAACCTCCCGCCGGTGAAAATCCACTGCTCGGTGCTGGCGGAAGATGCGATCAAGGCGGCCCTGAACGATTACAAGAAGAAGGCGGAGCAGGCGCAGGCGGCCAAGGCCGAAGAGTGAGGTCACGCGCGCCCGCTTCAACGAACAGAGGAGCAGCGATGAGCACAGAGACGGCACCGATCACCCCGATTGTGACGCTCAGCGAGAGCGCCGTGAAGGAAGTCAAGCGGCTCATGAACGTTCAGGGCATCACGGAAGGCGGCCTGCGGCTTGGCGTTAAGGGCGGTGGTTGCTCGGGGCTCAGCTACACGATCAACTTCGACGACAAGATCGGGCAGTTCGACACGGTGTACGAGATCGACGGGATCAAAGTCATCGTGGACGCCAAGAGCGCCATTTATCTCCAGGGCACCCAATTGGATTTCCACAAGGACCTGATGGGCGGAGCGTTCAAGTTCGTCAACCCGAACGCGCAGAAGACCTGCGGGTGCGGGGAATCGTTCTCGGCCTGATCCCTGGGCCATCTCCCTTTCCAGTCTTGGGCGCGACCACGGGCCCGGCGCCGAGAGGGCCGGGCCCGTGGTCTGAGCGGATCACGCGGGGAAGGCGCCGCCATGGAACGGACGCAGAAATCGGTCACGGGCCGCACCGAGCTGACGATGGCTCGGAGCATGTGCTGGCATTGCCAGTCCGAGGTCCACGGGGAATACCTGTGTGAGCGGTGCGTGAAGGTCCAGCCGCTCTCGAAAGAGCTGGATTATTTCACCTGCCTGGGGCTGCCACGGCGCCTGATGATTGACCCGGCTGCGCTGGAGGCCCGGTTCTACCAGCTCAGCCGGACCTTCCATCCGGATTTCTTCCACGGCAAGAGCGAGACCGAGCAGGCAATCGCGCTCGGCAACTCCGCCCTGCTCAACACCGCCTACCGGACGCTCAAGGACCCGATCAAGCGGGCGGAATACCTGCTGAGCCTGGAGGCCGGCGCGTGCAAGGACATCCGGACGGCGCCGCCCGCCGATCTCTTCGAGCAGATCCTCGCCCTGCAGGAGGACCTGGAGGAATTCCGCTCCGCCTCCGCCGGCGAGGCTTGCGAGGGAGTGACGGAGCTGCACGCGCGGCTCCAGAAGGACCGGGAGGATCTGGAGCGGCGCCAGCAGGAGATGGAGCGCCGTCTGTTCGAGCTGTTTGCGGCCTGGGACGCGCTCCAGGACCGGCCGACTGCCTCTGAGGCGGAGAAGACCGCCGTCCTTCGCGAGATGCGAGAACTCCTCTCCAACCGGACGTATCTGCGGAACATCGTGGACGACCTGGTCAGCACCCTCGGCTGAGCGGAAAGGACGCGAATCGGCTATGGCGCGCATCGTCGGCATTGACCTCGGCACCACCAACTCGCTGGTCGCTTACATGGACGGCCAGCAGCCCAAAATCATTCCGGGCCGGAACGGCCGGACCCTGGTGCCGTCGGTCGTCGCGCTGACCGACAATGGCCTGATCGTCGGCGACGCGGCCAAGGAGCACCTGGTGTGCGACCCCGCCCGCACCGTCTACTCGGTCAAGCGGTTCATGGGCAAGGGCCTGGCCGACGTCGCCGAGGAGTTGCGGTATTTCCCGTACCGACTCCACGAGCAGGGCGGGGTGATCCGCATCCAGATCGGCGACAAGGCTTATTCCCCGCCCCAGATCTCCGCCATGATCCTGAAGGAGCTGAAGAGCCGGGCGGAGGCCTACTTGGGCGAGGCAATCACCAAGGCCGTCATCACCGTGCCGGCCTACTTCAACGACAGCCAGCGCCAGGCTACGAAAGACGCGGGGCTGATCGCGGGGCTGGAAGTGTTGCGGATCATCAACGAGCCGACGGCCGCTTCGCTCGCCTACGGGCTCCAGAAGCGCACGCAGGGCCTCATCGCCGTCTATGACCTCGGCGGCGGCACCTTCGACATCTCGATCCTCAAGCTGAAGGACGGCATCTTCGAGGTGCTCGCGACTAACGGAAACACCCATCTCGGCGGCGATGACTTCGACCGGCGGATCGCGGACCTTCTCGTCCGGGAGGTGCGCGAGCGGCACGGCCTCGACCTCACGCGCTCCCCCAACACGCTACAGACAGTCCGGCTGGAGGCCGAACGGGCGAAAATCCGGCTCTCGGACGAGCTGAAGACCCAGGTGGCGATCGAGCTGCCGGAGGGGAGGGGCACGTTCCGGCGAGACCTGACCCGCGACGAACTGGAGCGGCTGGTCCTGGACCTGGTCGAGCAGACGCTCGGCCCCTGCCGCCTGGCCCTGAAGGACGCGGGGCTCCAGCCCACGCAGATAGATGAGGTCGTCCTGGTCGGCGGCGCGACGCGCATGCCGCTGGTGCGGCGGCGCGTGGAAGAGCTGTTTGGCAGGCAGCCGCACAGCGAGCTGAACCCCGATGAGGTGGTGGCCTTGGGCGCGGCGGTCCAGGCGGACATCCTGAGCGGCGGCACGCAGGACATGTTGCTGCTCGACGTGACCCCGCTCTCCCTGGGGATTGAGACCATGGGAGGGGTCATGAGCACGCTCATCCGCCGTAACACGACGATCCCAGCGAGCGCGAAGGAGATGTTCACGACCTACGTGGACGGGCAGACCTCGGTGGACATCCACATCCTGCAGGGCGAGCGCGAGCTAGCCAAGGACAACCGCAGCCTGGCCCGGTTCCAGCTCAAGGTGCCCCCGCTCCCGGCCGGGGTCCCGCGTGTGGAGGTGACCTTCCTGATCGACGCGAACGGCATCCTGAACGTGACGGCGCGGGATGTCCGGACCGGCCAGAGCCAGTCCATCGCCGTCAAGCCGTCCTACGGGCTGACAGACGAGGAAGTGGAGCGGATGATCACGGACTCGTTCAAGTTCGCCGCGGAGGACTTGAAGGCGCGTCAGCTCATCGAGGCACGGACGGAGGCCGACGCCATCCTCCGGGCGACCGAGAAGGCCTTGGGGCAGGGGGGCCACCTGATCGGCGGCGAGGAAGTGGCGGCCATCAAGGCGGCGGCGGCGGCGCTGGAAGCAGCAAAGACGCAGGAGGACCACAAGGCCATTCGGGCCCGGATCGCCGATCTCGAGCAGGCGACGCACCACCTGGCCGAGGTGCTGATGGATACGACGCTGAAGGAGGCGCTGCAGAACCGGAAGCTGTCGGATCTGCCATAACGGCGAGCGGCGCCTAGCGAACAGCGCCCGAACTCGCAGCTATGAGCTACTTGCTATGCGCTATTAGCCTGAGGAGCAACGATGGACTTGAAATGGCAGGACAGTGAAGAGATCGCGATTCGTCTGCTGGAGACCCACCCGGGTGTGGACCCTCTGACCGTCCGGTTCACCGACATGCACGCGTGGATCTGCGCGCTGCCGGAGTTCAAGGACGATCCCAAGAAGTCGAACGAGAAGATCCTCGAGGCCATCCAGATGGCCTGGCACCAGGAATATCAGGACTCCCGATCCTGACCCCGTCCCGTCGTCACCGCACCGCCGCCCCGTCCGGCCCGC
>CAZTUO010000153.1:0-7703 GCA_964616355.1 uncultured Nitrospira sp. | reverse complement strand
CCTATTTTGCCGGCGGCGCGCCGGGCTTCGGCTCCGGCGGCGCCGCGAACGCGGTCAGCTCGAAGACGGTCTGAATCACGACGTGGTCGCCCTCCATCTTCGCCCCGCCCATCTTCAGGTCCGAGACATTGACGATCCGCTGCATCTTGTTGATCCGGTCGAAGAACAGCGCCGCCGTGTGATAGCCACCCGCCACCTCCACGCTGACCGGCATGCGGACGAAGAGCTTGGAAGGATCCTCCGCCTGCGGGCCGGGCTTCCAGAGCCGGATCTCGAGCCCCAACCGCGCGCCCATATCCGACAACTGCTTCAACAGCGTCACTGCCTCGCCCTCCGGCGGCAGCTTCTCCTTTTTCTTTTCAAGTTCCAGCTCGAGCTGTTTGTTCGCAGCGATCAGCTCGTCGAGGTGCTTGACCTTCAGGAGCAGTTCGTCAATCGTCTTGTCCAGGTTCGCGACCGCCTGTTTCAGTTCCTGGATTCGTGCCCGCTTGCTCTCCCAGTCGAGATAATAAAACCCCGTGATGATGCCCGCGAGGACCAGGCCGAGCAGGGCCACCTTCTGGCCCGTCGGCACCGTCCGGAGCACCTCCAGATCGAGCTTCGGCCGCTCCACCGTATCACCCTCGAATGGTGAGGTCCACTCGAAACTGGTAGAGGCCGACCTGGCCCTCGAGGCCGGCGCGCGACTCGATGAGTCGCACCGAGCTGAAGTAGTCGGTCCGGCGCAGATTGTTGACGAATTCAACGATGTCGTTCGTGGTCAGAGCCTTGCCCTCCACCTCGACGTCCTTCCCTTTGACCGAGAGCCGGACCAGCCAGAGCTTGAGGGGCTCCAGGCTTCGGCTGACGTGGTCGAGCACCAGGACCGGACCGCCACGCTCTTTCTCCAGCCCCTCGAGGATCCGGTTCATATTCTCGAGCTGCGCCTTCTTCCGCTCGAAGTCCTGGACCGGTTTGACCTTCCTCTGGAGGACCTTGACCTGTTCCTTCTTGTCGGCTTCTTCTTTCTCCAGAACCTCCCTTTCGCTGGCGAGCGTCCAGGAATAGAGTAGGCACCCGGCCAGCACGAGGACGACCAGCCCTGCGGCGCCAGCCGCCTGAATCCGGACATCCTGTTGCGCCCGGACGGCTTTCGCACGGGGCCCGGGAAGCAGATTGATCCGGATCATCGGTCGCCGATGGTTCTCAGGGCGAGTCCCACCCCGACCCCAGCCATGGGGGCCAGGGCCGCGAGGCTCTCGGGGTCCAGCTCCGCCGCCGAGGTATCCACCTGCCTGAACGGGTTCGCGACCTCGACCGCCACGCCCATCCGCTCGCTCAATTGGGCGGCCAAACCCTCCACCTTGGCGCTTCCACCGCACAGGGCGATCCGTGCGACCTCGCCGTCCGGGCTGGTGGTCCTGAAATAATCCACCGAGCGCGCGATTTCCGAGGACACTTCGGCATTGACGTTCTGCAGCACGCTGGCGAAGGCCTCCCAGTCCAGACCGGCCGGCCCTTGCCCCCTCTTCGCCGCTTCGGCCTCCTCGTACGACACCCCCAGGTCCCGCTGAATGACCTCGGTGTAGCGATTCCCGCCCACGGCGATGTCGCGGGTAAAAAGCGAGAGCCCGCCCTTGAGGATATTCACGTTCATCACGCTGGCCCCGATGTTGACCAGGGCGACGATCTCGTCGGAGACCGAGGGATAATTGATCTCGTACATGTTTTCGATCGCGAACGCATCCACATCCAGGACAACCGGGACCAGCCCGGCCCCCTTGACGAGCTCGGTCAGCTCGTTGACCTTCTCCTTCTTGGCCGCCACGAGCAGGACCGACATCTGCGCCTGGCCTTCCTCGGACAGCTCGTTCGCGTTCAAGACATGGAAGTCCAGGTTGACTTCGTTGATGTCGAAGGGAATGTACTGCTCCGCCGCCAGGCGCACCTGGCCCTCCAGCTCGTCTTCGGCTATCGGCGGGAGTGTAATCTTCTTCACGATGACCGCGTGGCCCGAAATGGACATCGCGACGTGCTTGAGCTTGACGCCGGTCTCCTGGAACAGCTCCTGGATGGCCATGACGACCCGGCCGGCGTCCATGACCGTCCCGTCCACGATGACCTCCGGGTCCAGGGCCTTCACGCCGAATTTTTGAAGTTGATAGTGGCCTCGCTTCTCCCTCATCTGGACCAGCTTGATCGCGCTGGACCCGATGTCCAGGCCCACGAGCGGCTTCCGTGAGCTCAGCAGCGCGCTCAGGTCCCGTTGCAGCACGTCTTTCAGCGCAGCCAACATCCCTGCCTCCGTGTCAAAACACCGAGTTGCGCCTCTGGATGAGGTGCTGGATCTCTTTGATGTTCTGCGCCGTATAGACGCGCCAGTTTCGCCAGTCCCGGGCCGGGCCGGAAATCAGGCCCTCCCGTTCCCAGCGGAACAGCGTGGCACGGGACACGTCAAAGAGTCGGCAGACCTCGATGGTCTTGTAGCGCTTCTTCGAGTCCATCGGCATGCGCTTCATAGCATACGCGCCCGTCCTTAGTGGGGACACACCCCCGGATGTACAGCGTGAGTATAGTCAATATATTTTGTGTGTCAACTCAACCGGCAGTTTCGTGCACCGCATCGGGCGACACCCCGGACGGCCCTTTCCCGCCGGCGGGACGGGCGATGGGAAAGCCGCCGGCGCTCACGCCTTCTCGATGTCGCGATGGCGGAGGTTCACCGCGTATCCCCAGCTCGCGAAGCTGTCTTTCAGGCGGCAGGCGATCGAGACTGAGCGGTGTCGGCCGCCGGTGCAGCCGAACGCAACGGTGAGGTAGCTCCGGCGCTCGCGCTCGAACAGAGGTAGCAGGAACGTCAAGAGGGATTCGAGGTGGCCGAGGAAGGCCGTAGCCTCGGGGGTCTCCAGCACGTAAGCCTGCACGCGAGGATGCTCGCCGGTCAACGGTTTGAGGTCCTCGGTGAAGTTGGGATTGCGGAGGAACCGCACGTCGAACAGCAGGTCCGCATCGTAGGGCACACCGTACTTGAAGCCGAACGTCAACAGCGAGATCGTCATACCCTGCCGTTGGTCCTGCTGCAGATATTGCCGGGCGATCAGATCCTTGAGGTCATGGACCGTGAGGTCCGAGGTGTCAAGAATCCGGGCGGCGCGATCCCGCAGCTCCCGGAGCCGCTCCCGCTCGACCTGGACTCCCTCCAGCACGGAGGCCTGCGGGAGGAGCGGATGCGGCCGTCGGGACTCCGAGAAACGCCGGACCAGGACATCGTCCCGGGCCTCCAGGAACAGCAGCTCGACGGAGTAGCCCATGGACTTGACGCGGTCAAGGTTGCTGAAGAAATCCGCGAGGAAGCCCCGCTCGCGAATGTCAATCCCCAGCGCTACGTGGCGCACTTCGCCTTCGCGTTGCAGGCACAGCTCGGCGAACTTCGGCAATAGCGCCGGGGGCAGGTTGTCCACGCAGAAGAACCCCAGGTCCTCGAAGCACTTGATCGCGTGGGTCTTGCCGGATCCCGAGAGGCCGCTGATGATAACGAGGTGGTGGGGCAGCATCACGAGGGACGCTACGCCGGTTGCGGGTCTATGAGCTCCACCGCCCCGGAGTCCAGCCGCCGGAGCACCTGCACACGCGCGCTCAGCGCGTCTTTGAACACCAAGAGCCCGGCATCCGGGCCGAGGCGTCCCAAGGCCTCGGTCAACGTCAACATGGGGAGGGGGGGCCGGACCGTCCTGACTGGCGGAAGCACTGGGACGGATGCGCCACCGGGACCGGGTATCCGGGCTGTGGCGCTTCTCGCCTTCCGGTTGATCAGCTTCTCCTTGCGCTTCCGGATCTGGCGGGCGACCTTGTCCAGCAGCCGGTCCACGGAGGCGTACATTTCCGTGGTCGAGGCCTTGCTCTGCAACACGGCTCCGTTCAGGGTGACGATGAGTTCCGCCGTGTGCCGATACTTCTCCACGCCCAGCACGACTTCGGCCCTGCCCAGCTTGACCCCGTACCGTTCTAGCCGCTTGACCCGGGCCTCGATGTGTCGCCGCAAAGCCGGGGTGATCTCGACGTGCCGGCCGGTGATTGCCAGGCGCATGTGCAACCCTTTCTTCCTGTCAGCCGGAGACGGTGGGCAGCCAGCTAAAAGAAGCGCTTCCGCTGGCTCGCGGATGGAATGTTCTCCTCGGAGCGATACTTCGCGACGGTCCGCCGGGCAATCATGATGTTATGCTGCCGCAGACGCGCCGCAATCTCCTGGTCCTTGAGCGGGTGCTGGGCGTCCTCTTCGGCCACCATCTTCCGGATCATCTCCCGCACGGTTAACGAGGACAGCATCTCCCCGTTCGAGTCCGACCGCTGGAGGCCCGTGTTGAAGAAGAACTTCAGCTCCAGCATGCCCTGCGGGCAGTACAGGTACTTGTTGGCTGTCACCCGGCTGATCGTGGACTCGTGCATGCCGACGTCCTCGGCCACCTGCTTGAGTACGAGCGGCTTCAGGTGCGCGATCCCCTTCTCGAAGAAGGCTTCCTGGAACTTGACGATGCTCTTGACGACCTTGACGATGGTCTTGTTGCGCTGCTCGATGCTCCGGATGATCCACTGCGCCCCGCGGAACTTCTCCTCCAGATAGGCCTTCGTCTGGTCGGTGCCCGCCCGCTGGCTGGCCATCATCTGGCGGTAGAACGAGCTGATTCGCAGCCTCGGCAGTCCCTCCTCGTTGAGAAGCACCACCCATTCCCCCGCGTCCTTGACCACGAAGACATCGGGGACGATCACATAGTTGTTCGAGGAGAAGTAGGGGCGGCCCGGCTTGGGCTCGAGTGCCTCGATCACCCGGACCGCCCGCGCCACGTCTTCCACCGAGACGCCGAGCGCTTTGGCGATGCGCGCGTACTGCTTCTTTTCGAGGTCCGGCAGGTGGTTCGCGACGATCGTCTCCACCAGCGAGGCCTTCACTGCACCCGCCCGCCCTTGGGTCGCGCCCGCCGGATCCTCCGCGAGGCGATGCAACTGGATGAGCAGGCATTCCCGGAGATCGCGCGCGCCGACGCCCGGCGGATCGAAGGTCTGGATCTGGCTCAGCACGACCTCGACTTCCTCGGAGCTGGCCTTGGCGTCCGCAGCGATCTCCGCGATGGGCATCCGCAGGTAGCCGTCCTCGTCGAGGTTCCCGATGATGATCCGCCCGATGGCTTTTTGGGCGTCGGTCAGGCTCGACAGCCCCAACTGCCACAGGAGATGCTCCTCCAGCGACGTCGGCTTCGCCAGCGTCTGTTCGTACGACGGGAACTCGTCCTGGGCTCCTGAGGGATACTCGACATCCCCGCCGCGCGGGCTCTCGAAGTAGTCCTCCCAACTCCCTGACGACAGCTCGTCGGCCTCCTCGGCGCCCTCGGGCGAGGGCGCCTCCGCGGAACTGCCCGACGGTGCCGGCCCGTCGCTCAGCGCCCAGTCTTCGGCCGCCTCGGGCTCACCCTCGTCCGCGTCGGCCTGGACTTCCTCCAGCAGCGGGTTTTCCATCAGGTGCTGGGTCAAGGTTTGCTGCAGCTCCAGACGGGACAGTTGCAGCAGCTTGATCGCCTGCTGCAGCTGCGGGGTCATGATCAGCTTCTGAGTCAGACGGATGTCCAACCGCAGTTTCATCGCCTTCCTCTTTCAGACGATCCTCTGGGTCTACAGCCGGAACCGCTCTCCAAGGTAAATCGCCCGCGCCTGCGCGCTGTTGACGATGACGTCGGGCGTCCCTGACTCCAGGATGCGTCCCTCGTTGATGATGTAGGCGCGATCGGTGACGGAGAGCGTTTCCTGGACGTTGTGGTCCGTGATCAGAATGCCGATGCGTTTCTCCTTCAAGCGCGTGAGGATCCGCTGGATGTCGCCGACGGCGATCGGGTCAATCCCGGCGAACGGCTCGTCCAGCAGCAGAAACTTGGGCGCGATGACGAGCGCCCGGGTGATCTCCAAGCGCCGCCGCTCGCCCCCCGACAGCGCGTACGCCTTGCTGTGCCGGAGCGCGGTCAGGTCCAGCTCCTGGAGCAGGGCCTCCAGCCGCATGGCCCGCTCCTCCGACGGCAGATCCAACGTCTCCAGGATCGCCAGGATGTTCTCCTCGACGGACAGGCGCCGGAACACCGACGGTTCCTGCGGCAGGTAGCCGATGCCCCGCCGCGCCCGCTTAAACATGGGTAGGTCGGTGATCACCTCGCCGTCGAGCAGAATCCGGCCCGTGTCCGGCCGGCACAGCCCGACCATCATGTCGAAAATCGTCGTCTTGCCCGCGCCGTTTGGGCCCAGGAGCCCGACCACTTCCCCCGCGCCCACATCCAGGCTGACGCCCTTGACGACTTGCCGGCCCTTGAAGCTCTTCTCCAGGCTGACAGCCTGCAGCCGCGGCCCCTGGCGGGTGGCTCCGCCAGCCGCGTCGCGCACCGCCGCCGGAGTGGCTGCCTCACCGGCGCGCATCAGCGGCGCTGCGCCTCCTCCGGCTCGATCGTGACGCGCGACCCCCCTTCTACCACGCTCCGGTCCTCGGCCAAGTACAGGGTGATCTTCTGGCCGGTCACACGCGTGCCTTTCTGCCACGCGACCGGCTCGCCGGTCAACACGATCTTGTCCTCATCCCCGTAGTACACGGCCTTCTGGCAGGTGGCCGTCCCATCGTCCTTCTCGATCCGCACGCGGCCGGTAGCTTCGATCATGCTGATCGAGCGGTTCCCCATGACCGGCAGGTCCCCGCCACCCCGCTCGCCCGGACTGGAACCCACTGGTCCAGCCGGCCGACGAGTCCCCTGGCCGGCCGCCTTCGCCGGCGCGTTCGCATCGTGGGACTTCGAAAAGGAGACGACCATCGTGTCCGAATGGACGACGAGGCTGCCTTTAGTCAACACCACGGACCCTTCGAAGATCGCCTTGTTCTCATGGTTGCGGACCGTCATCTTCTCGGCCGTGATCGTCGTGCCGGTGGCCTCCACCTCCCCGGCCTTGCCGAGGACCTCGCTCGCCGACGCGGCGAGCCACAGACCCGCCGTGGCCAGCCTAGCGAGCGAATTCCACGCGGACATTCTTCAGCACCGTGAACTCTTCGGTGTCCAGACGTCCCACGAACCCGCGGCCCGTGACCTCCAGGCCCTGGCCGACGATCCGCACCGGGTCCTCGGTGCTGATTTCGCGGCGCTCATCGGCCCAGGCCAGGCGGTTGGTGTAGATGGTGTACCCGCCCTCGAGCTGAACCGCGATCGGGTCTGCGCGATTGACCAACACGAAATCCTTCCGCGCGGTGTCAATCGTGCCCTGGTCCCCCTGCACCTTCAGCTCCCAGCCCTTCGCCCCATACAAGGTCACCTGCACCGCTTCCAGCACGGCCCTGTGCTCGGCCTCGACGACGTGCCCGCGTTGCGCTTGGACCTCCCACTGGATCGCTCCGTTCCTAGACTGGTGGAAGGTGAACCCGTGGATGCCAGCGTCGGCTGTTTCCAGCGGTCCCAGGCTGGCCGTGGCGGGCGGGGCCGTCGACTCCGCGCGAGTCACAAGGAGGTAGCCGAGGTAGGCAGCCAGCAACACACTGAGGCTCAGCAGGCCACCTCTGACCCAGCGATGCCACATGAGGCTATCCAAATCAAGCAGTTAAGCGCAGAGCGCATCACTGGGCACGATAATAGCAGAAGGGCACCGCCAAGTAAACCTGATGATCCAGCGCGCCTACACCATCTGACACCTGAAATGCCGGAAGCGCC
>CAZTUO010000152.1:0-7790 GCA_964616355.1 uncultured Nitrospira sp. | reverse complement strand
TCGGTTCTGGCCCTTGCCCGGGCGCTTGGTCTCACGGTCACAGCCGAGGGGGTCGAACTTCCAGCCCAGCTCCGGTTTCTCCAGGAGCATGGAGCCGGAGTCGGAGACGCCGCCCAGGGCTATCTGTTCGGCCCGCCGCTCCCCGCCGAGCACATTGGAGGGCTGCTGAACGGGTCCAGTCAAGCGGCTCGATGGAGTGCGGCCTCGGCAGGCTGACGCTATCGGGGCCAGGCTGTGCCAGACGTCGCCAACATCACCCCAGGCTCAGTGGTCCTTGACAAATCTCTTGGCCTGTGTATCATTCGCACCCCGTGTGCACCCATTCCACAAACGCACCGCCTCGCGGACTTTGACGTACGTATCCGTCCGGCGGGATCACGCTGGCCGGCTTCGTTGAGCCAACGCGTTAGCCCCCACTTGACCGTTCAGGAGATTCCCCAGGGACGCCGTCATGCCGACCGAAAGGGTCGAACGAGAACGCCAACAGGCGTTCTTGGACACGCTTCTTGAGCACACGCCGGCCGGCGTGCTCGCCGAAACGCACGGACGCACGATTCCTTCGGTGAACCAGGCCTTCTGCCGCATCTTTGCGGTCCCCACTCCGCCGCCGGCGCTCATCGGGGCAAGTTCGTCCACGGCAATTGACGCCTGTAAGCGGTGCATGCTGGACCCAGACGCCTTCGTGCGCCGCATCGAGGACATCGTGAGGTAGCATCGGGCGGTGGTCGGGGAAGAACTCAGGTTCGCCGACGGACGCGTGTTCGAGCGAGACTACGCGCCGATCTACGGCGGCACTGGCCGACTCATCGGGCACCTGTGGCAGTATCGCGACATCACCGAGCGCAATCAGCGGGACCACCTCGTCCGCAAGAAGGCCGCGCAGCAGGCGGCAATTGCCGAATTAGGCTTGAGGGCCTTGAGGACCGGCGACCTGACCGACTTGTTCGACACCGCGGTGCACCTGGTCACGCAGGCGCTGCAGGTGGAGTACAGCAAGATTCTGGAACTCCTTCCGGACGGTCGGACGCTCCTGCTGAAGGCCGGACGCGGCTGGAAGGCCGGCCTCGTTGGCCATGCGACCGTGGAGAGCGGACGCGACTCCCAGGCGGGCTATACGCTGCTGACCGACCAGCCGGTGATCGTGGAAGACCTCCGGACCGAGCAACGCTTCACCGGACCGGCCTTGCTCCACGAGCATGGCGTGGTGAGCGGCGTCAGCGTGATCATTCGTGGGAAAGACAGGCCGTTCGGCGTGCTCGGCGCGCATACAGCCTGGGCCCGCACCTTCACGGAAGACGACACGCAGTTCATGCAGGCCATCGCCAACGTGCTGGCGGCCGCGATCGAGCACCAGCGGGCTGAAGCGCGCTTCCGCAGCCTGCTGGAATCGGCCCCCGATGCCATGCTCCTCGTCAATGAGGCGGGCACCATCACGTTGGTGAACTCGCAGACCGACCGGCTGTTCGGGTACTCGCGCGGGGAGCTGCTGGGGAGGCCGGTTGAGATGCTGATTCCAGAGCGGTTTCGCCACCAGCATCCATCACATCGGGCAGCGTACCTTTCCCAAGCGCGAGTGCGGCCCATGGGGGCCGGGCTTGAACTCTACGCGCTCCGCAAGGACGGCACGGAGGTTCCTGTCGAGATCAGCTTGAGCCCCCTGCAAACCGAGGGGGGCGTGCTCGTCCTCAGCGCGATCCGTGACATCGCGGAACGGAAGCGAGTTGAAGAGCATCTGCGCGAGGCTCACAAGCTGGAAGCGGTCGGGCGGCTCGCCGGCGGCATCGCGCACGAGTTCAACAATCTCCTGCAGGTCATCAACGGCTATTGCCAGCTCCTCGTCGCGCGCCTTGCTCCCGATGATCCATCGCGCCGGGAACTCGAGGCGATCAAGGGGGCTGGGATCCGCGCTGCCGCCCTCACGGTCCAGCTCCTGACCTTCAGCCGCCGGCAACGGATCGAGCCGACGCTGATCAACGTCACGACGGCAGTCGCCAGCGTGACCGATCTGTTACGCCGGCTGATCGGGGAGCACGGGGAGCTGGTGACGCTGCTGAGTCCGGAGGTGGGACACGTGAAGGCGGCTCCGGGGCAACTCGACCAGATCCTCGTCAACCTCGCCTTGAACGCACGGGACGCCATGCCGCACGGAGGCCGCCTGACCATCGAGGCCGCCCCCGTCCACTTGGACGAGGCCGCCGGGCGGAAGTACGGCCTAGCCCGTCCTGGGACTTACGTGCGGCTGTCCGTGAGCGACACGGGGATCGGGATGGACGAGGGGACCGCCACGCGC
The DNA here is from genome assembly GCA_964616355.1 of uncultured Nitrospira sp. Taxonomy (GTDB): domain Bacteria; phylum Nitrospirota; class Nitrospiria; order Nitrospirales; family Nitrospiraceae; genus CAZTUO01. The sequence continues at coordinate 5,500 of CAZTUO010000152.1, read as the reverse complement.
ATCTTCGAGCCGTTTTTCACCACGAAGGGAGAGGTCACGGGGGTTGGGCATGGCCTCTCCGTGGTCTATGGCATCGTCCGCCAGCACGGCGGGGCCATCCAGGTGCAGAGCAAGCCCGGGAGCGGGACCACCGTCCTTATCTTCCTGCCCCAAGCTGAGGCGGACCCAGAATCCGAGGCGGCGCCGGCAGCCGGCGGGCTGACCCCGAGCCCGAATCGGGCGGCGACGCTACTGGTGGCGGAGAACGAGGCAGCGGTTCGTCTGTGGTTGAAGGACGTGTTACAGGAGCAGGGCTATACCGTGCTGGAAGCCAGGGACGGCTCGGACGCGCTTCGGATGTGCCAAACGTATGCGGGCCCGATCCATCTGCTCCTGACCGACCTCGTCATGCCAGGGCTGAGCGGGCGCGAGCTCGCGACGAGCGTCCTCCGGCTGCGTCCGGAGACCAAGGTGCTGTTCATGTCGGGCTCCGCCACGGCGATGCAGACCCAGAACGCCCTTTCCAGCCCCCCCGAGGCATGCCTCCAGAAACCCTTCGACGTGGACGATCTGCTCGGAAAGATTCGGATGCTGCTGGGGAGCCAGGACTGACGCTCGCCTCCGTCAGCGAACCGGGTGGCGAGGACTGGCCCCCCAGCCTGCACGGCGACCGACACGTGGAGGAGCGCAGGCCATCGCCCTCCGAGCGGGGAGAGCGGTGCCCGAGGGGCCGGGTTAGGCGCTCCTCTTGATCTGCTCGCTCAGGTAGTTCTCGAGGCCCACTTGCTGGATCGTCCTGAGCTGCGTCTCGAACCAATCGATATGCGTCTCCGTGTCCACCACCATGTCCTCCAACTTGTGCCGCGTCGTGTAATCGCCGACCTCCGCCGCGTGCGCGATGGCGTCCCGCAGGAGCGTCAGGTCTTCCTGCTCTAGCTTGAGACCGGCGGTCAGCAGGTCGGGCACCGTCTCCCCGGCAACGATCGGGTTGAGCGTCTGCACGTCCGGGGCGCCTTCGAGGTAGAGAAGATGATCGATCACCCCAGACACATGTCCCATCTCCTCGCGGCACAGCTCATGGAGTTCATGGCGCAACCGCTCGTAGCCCCAATGGCCGCACAAGGAGGCATGCAGCAGATAGTGGTGGATCGCCGTCAATTCCACCGTGACGGCCTTGTTGAGGAAGTCGATGATCCCCGTCTTCGCCTTCATGGGTCCCCCTTCTGTTGGGTCAGTCCGCCTCGTCTCCGTATGGCTCCCCGTCGCCCCTCGTGGAGGACCTCACGCCGGCATCGGACGCGGAGGCATGCCGTGATCCGCGGCATAGAGCCGGTCAGGGGCTGGTCCGGCCCCCGCCAGCACCACGGGGGCTCCGTCCCGGCCATCCCGGACGAGATCGCGTGCCCGGCTGTGGTGGCAGCGGCAGCCCACGGACGCCAGGTGCTCCGCCAGCCGCTCCAGCGGCCACCAGTGGGCGGTCACCATCTCACGCAGGGCCCGGTTCCGATTGTTGAACACGAACACCGGATGGTCCGGCAACCAGTCCGCGCCGCCGTTCGCGTACGCGACCAGCAGGTGCGCACGCGCCTTCGCCACCAACTCGGCGAGATACTCCTGGGTCACACAACAATTCTCCCCGACCTCGAGCCATCGCCCCGGAGGGGAGAGACAGGCATAGGCGGCGAACGTCCGCAGCTCCAGCAGTTGCCCGGGTTGCGCACAGACCACCTGGATCGGGCCGAACCGGCGGACGAGGTCGTCGATCACCCCCTCCTTCACCAGGCTCGCGCCGCTGTTGGTGGGGCCGCTGTCTACATGGACCAGGATGTTGCGGCCGCGGTCCGCGATGAGGTAGCAGTTCCGCGGCAGCCCGAGTTCGCAGGCGCATTCTCCGTAGAACGGAACGGACACCACCTCCCCCCCGTCGAACCTCCACGACTCGCCATGGGCCAGCTCGATGATACGTGTGAACCCCAATCCCGCCAGCAGCGTTTGGTAGTCGTAGTACAGCCCGCGCCGGTTCGTCCGGCTCGGCACGATCACCGGCGTCTCCTTGGGCAACGCGAGGAGCGTCCGCGGATCCACATGGTCGTCGTGCTCGTGGGTCAGAAAGATCGCGGCGGGCTTCGGGAGCACGGAGGTCCAGAGGGACGGGACCGGCGCCTCCGCGAACCAAGGCACCAGCCAGGGGTCGAAGAACAAAAACTGCTCGCCCTGGCGATACATCAGCGCCGCATGGCCCAGGTGGACCAGATCGCGATCCTGGGTGGCGCGCAGCCACTGCTCGCAGACTGAGGCTTGTGCGGAGAGGCTCAAGCAGTCGTGCGCCAGGAGTACCTCCAGCAGCCGCGGGCCATACGCGCGAAGCGGCGCTCCCCACGCGCTGCCGCGGCGATCAAGCTCCCGGCGCAGCGCCCCGGCGGTCCATGTCCCGTCGAGGCACCCGATGAGGCGCCCCACCTCTGCCGCGGGATGCCCTTCCAGATCCACAGGAAGCGTCTGGCGGGTCATCGCGTTAAAGATGCGCAGGGCGGAGTACGGCAGGGGCGCGGCCCGCTGGCTCGCATCCAGAGGATAGTCCCAGGTAAAGGTTCCGTCCGCGTTCCGCCCGCAGCGGATATGGGCGCGCAGGTGCGGCCGCGAATGCACCACCTCGGCGTAGGCGTTCTCCAGGCGAATCCGTTGCGCCGGGTCCCCGACGGCCGCGCGTCCGGCAAAGACATCGCTGATCGCCACGTCAATGGCACCGGATAACCGCTGATGGACTTCCCGGAGGCACGCGACAACTTCCGGGGCCACCCCGGCCAGGAACGGGAATGGCCCAGGCGCGGGATCACTCTCGAACTGCGTCCAGACCCACGGACGCAGCCCGACATAGACCTGGCTCGGGACCTGCTCCCATCGTCGCCACATGCTGCGTCCTACTCTACCCAGCCCGCCGTTCCGGAAAGCTGGCATTGGTCAAGTCGGGTCTTGACTCTTGTCAACCACCCGGCATCGGCAGCCCGGTGCGCGAGAAGAGGCAAATCGGATGGCGTGGTGGCTCCGGCCGGATCCGCCGGGACGCTACTTCGCCCGCAAGCTGATCCTCGGCTCGAAGAGGACCTGCACCGTGTTCCCGTCGGGATCGGCCAGGTAGCAGGAATAGCTCCCATCCCGATGGCGTCGTGGAGCCTGGATGATCGCGATCCCCTGCCGCGCCGCCTGCGCGTGCAGGCGGTCCACGACCGCTTCGCTCTCGACCACGAAACCCAGATGGGCCAGAAACTGCCCGTGCTGGCCGGGATAGTTCGTCAGCTCCCCGGCCGGGATCTGGTGCAACGCGAGGTTGTCGCTGCCCGAGCCGAGATACAGATGCTCCGGGTCCGGTTGCCACACCACCTGCAGGCCGAACAGACCTTCGTAGAACTCCCGCGATTTTTTCAGATCGGTGACCCGCAAGGCCACGTGTCGCAGACCTCTCATCCCCGGGACAGCCACGTCACATCCCTTCTCGCTCGCCGATCAGCCCCGAGCCAGCGCGGTGGAGACCTGCGTGGCGTCGCGTGTTCCAGACCGGCGGCAATCCGCTAGGTCTCATGGCCTAGTGTCCCCGTTGACCTCCCTCATGGCGCTCCGCCTGGGATTCCCGTAGAGACGCCACGACGCCCTCGGGTGCTCCCCTTGCGTGGTGATCCGATGGCTGCTCAGCACCAGGAGCGCGGACCGTCCGCGCTGGCCCAGACCAAGCCCCTCGATAGGCACGCGATCACGCTCTTCGTCTTGCTGAGCGGCAGCGCCCTGGTCGGCGTACCCCTGTTCGGCCAGCTCTACGGGTATACGTGGCTGGACTGGACGCTGTGCGGCTTGCTCTACGTGGCCAGCGGCCTGGGGATCACCGTCGGCTACCATCGGTTGATCGCTCACGGAAGCTTCCGCTGTCCTCGCTGGGTCAAGGCGATGCTCCTCGTCGCCGGCGGTTGGGCCCTCGAGAACTCCGCCCTGAAGTGGGCGGCCGACCACGCCCGGCACCACGCCCGCGTGGACCAAGCGGAAGACCCCTACAACGCCAGGAGGGGATTCTGGTACAGCCACTGTGGATGGCTCTTCTTCAAGGATCTGAACTATACCGAGATCCACGCCCCGTGGCTACGCCGGGATCCGCTCGTCCTCTGGCAGCACCGCTGGTACGTTCCCATCGTCCTGTCCGGGCTGGCCCTTCCCTTCGGAATCGGCTGGCTCTACGGAGGCGAGCTGCGGGGCGTTGGCTGTTTTCTCCTGGCCGGGATCGGGCGCACGTTTCTCGTCCTCAATTCCACGTTCTGCATCAATTCCATCTGCCACATGATCGGGCGACAGCCGTACAGTGTCAGCAACTCCAGCCGGGACAGTTGGTGGATCTCGCTGATCACCTTCGGAGAGGGCTATCACAACTACCACCACGCCTTCCCGCGGGACTATCGCAACGGACCACTCTGGTACAACTTCGATCCGTCGAAATGGGTCATCTACGGGATGTCGAAGCTCGGCTGGCCTGGGACTTGATCCGTCAAGAGCCGAGTCCGGCGCGGCTCCCGACCCAGCCCCGCGCGCCGCTCTCAGCGCGCTGACGATCACGTCAGCCCGCGCCTCGGTGGTCATGGGCGAGGCCGGGGGTCACTCCTCGTAGAAAGTCAGTTGCAGACCCAGAACGGCCAGCATAAGGGTCCATAGCCCTGAGCCGTGGTTCCAGCGGAGGAAGCCGATTTCTTCGAGCAGCCGAACGGTCGCCAGCAAGAGGCTCTGGAGTCCCCAGGAGAAATGCTGCATGTTGGCCAGATCCATCGTCGGATGATCCAGGTGCCGGTGGGCCAGAAGCAGCACCGCGGAGACCATCCAGAGCCCTGGCATCGCCAGGCGCCATTGCTCCCCGACCAAACGGCCTTTGACGCGGAGCAGCTCAAAGATCCCAATCAAGACGACACCGGCCGCGAGGATTTTGTGCTGCAGGATCTCCCCGGCGGTCGGCAGCGAGAAACTCTCCCAGAATCCGACGGGCCCGATCGGCCAGGCCTCGGGATCGCTGCGCGCGAGCAAAAAGAGGCCCAACCCGATCCAGAGCAACGGCCACACGGTTCGCAAGCCCCGAAGCCACCACCAGCGGAAGCCGCTCAAGAACCCGAGGGTCCCGATGCCGACCAGGAAGCCGCCCGACGCGCTGTGCATGAAGATCGAATACTGCCGCGCCGCCAGGTCGGGGCCCACGGCCGCCGCCCCCGCCGAAGAGTGGTCGTGCTGGGCCATGGCCGGCCACGCCCACCAAGCCAGCGCACTGACCGCGACGATCGCGATCCACAAGCGCTCCTTCATCCGCTCCGCGTCCCTCCCGGGCAGCGCGCCCCACGCGCATCCGCGCCGCGGCGGCCTCTTGCGCTGTGGGCTAGGGCAGTTCGCAGAGGGACAGCCCTGCGCCGTAGAGGACCCCCAACGCGAACAGCCCCGCCCACACCTGCCACATCTTGCCCCCTGCGGTCCGGGCAGCCCGGCGGCGCCCGTGAGCCGG